>JAYNKS010000013.1:0-12633 GCA_038111345.1 Gammaproteobacteria bacterium
ATTCAAGTGCCTCGGGCTACGGTGAGGATTTGTTTTTGCCGGCTTGAAGGCTCAATAGCCTCTGGTACAGATCGTTCTTGCGCCCGCCCGTAATGCGAGCGGCGATTTCACTGGCCTGTCTGGGAGGTAGCGCCTTGCCGAGCAGATCCAACAAGAGCGCCTCGTTCACGATGGCAGGACCCGACATCTCTGATGAGCCGCTCACCACGAGCACAATCTCGCCTTTGATTCCTTCGGTTTGAGCAGTAAGGTATCGCGCAATTTCTTTCAGATCAGCACGAAGGATGGACTCAAATCGCTTGGTCATTTCCCGACAAAGCGTAGCTTCTCGTTGCTCGCCAAAAATCTCACACAAATCACTCACAGACTCCGCTACGCGCTTGGCAGACTCGAAAAACACCATGGTTCTCGTCTCCCCCACCAGCGATTCGAGGCTTGTCCGCCGCGCACTTCGCCGCGAAGGAAGAAACCCTTCGAAAGTGAAGCGATCAGTGGCCAATCCTGAAATTGATAATGCCGCCGTCACAGCGCTTGGCCCGGGAATCGTGAGCACATCGATCGATTGATCACGCGCAGCACGCACCAGTCGGTACCCCGGATCACTAATCAGAGGAGTGCCGGCATCACTCACAAGGGCGACATCACACCCATTGCGCATCTCCTCAATCAAGCCATAAACACGCTGCGACTCGTTGTGGTCATGCAGTGAGATCAATCGCTGAGCCCGGATCCCAAAATGATTAAGCAACGTGCGGGTGCGTCGAGTATCTTCAGCCGCGATCACCGTCACGTCGCTCAGAACCCGAGTCGCTCTGGCAGAAAAATCATCCAGATTGCCAATGGGTGTTGCCACCACAAAAAGTGATCCAGCTGATTTGCCCTGCGCGCTGTGCCTAGATTTGTCAGTCACGATAAATGTGGGTCTACATAGGGAGCGAAAAACGGGTGCAAAAAGTCTATCCGCTATACTGAAAACATGCTCTCACCCACCAAAAAAGCGTCGGGTTTTTGGCTTCTTGGCCCACTCTTTTTGCTTTTCGTCACCAGTTGCAGCAGCACCATCCCTATCCCAGACCCACAGGTTGAGACGGCGGCCCCCTCGCCCACAGACACGACCACGCCTATTCAGGACGCCTCGTCCGAACCGGTGATAAAAAAAGAGGCGCTTCCGGAAGTCGACTTTGCATCCTCTCTTCCTGATCACAGGGCTACCGATTTCCTGACTCGCTCATTCACCGAATCCGTTGATCAGAGGGTTCTTTTGTATCTAGCAGCCGCGAAGCGGTTTATCCAGTCAGGCGATTATGAATCTGCATCTGTCGTCCTCGACTCTATCGGCAGCGCGTCGGGAGGACCATGGGCTTCAGTACAGCATCAGCTGCTTCAAGCGGCCGTCGCCGTAGGAGTCGGTCGACCCAATCGAGCGCTTACCATCCTGTCGAACATCGATGACCCGCTTGAAAATCCAAAACAGGCCAAGCTTTGGTATCGTCTACAGCTACGCACGCTCTTCGCCCGAGGTGATATAAAAGACGCGCTCGATGTCGTGGATCGGGCGAGCTCAACAACAACAGATCCCGCTCTTAAACAAGAGCTCGCACAGGCGATCTATCAAGCACTTTCCCGACTGCCTGATGATCAACTGACCGAAGCCGCGCAAGCCTTTGCTCTAGCAGACCACCAGTTGGCCTGGTTTACCCTCACTTACATATTGGGGCACGATGGATGGCAGGCCGAACGCCTTAAGCAGGCGCTCGACCTGTGGATCAAAGCCAACCCCGAACACCCCGGGCACATTCTGGCGGCGCAACGCGCCTCCGATTTATGCGTGCTAGAGGCCGAGGACAGCGTAGCGCTCATACTGCCCCTGAGTTCAATCTATGAGGCAGCGGCAAACGCCTTTAAAAACGGTTTTCTCAGTCGCTACGGGCAGTCCTCTGCTGAGACCTCGGTAAGCATTTTTGACTTTGGAGACCAGGCCGAGCGCGCCGTGGCCCAATACGACAGCGCTGCTGCCGGGGGTGCCCGCCTAATCGTGGGCCCGGTGGGACGTGAAGGCGTCGATGCCCTCGTGGCCAGAAAGCGCTTACCGGTACCGACCTTGCTGATTGGCCGCGACTCAGTGGCGCCGAGACAAAATGCGTTCTGGATCGACATATCAAGAGAAGCCGAAGCGCTTGATTTGGTCGCTCACGCACGAACTCGGAATTTAAGCCATGCCCTTTTCCTTTCGTCGACCGACCCAGCGGCCAGACACCTCGCCCAGCAGGCGGCGTCCGCATGGTCAGATCTGGGGGGTGATATCGCTGGATCCGCGACGATCCCGTCGAACACAGCAGATTACTCCCAACTCCTGACTCGCGTGCTTGGGCTGAACGCCAGTGAAAAACAGGTTCTGGACATCAAGGCTTTCCTGGGAGGCGGAATCACAATCGAAACCGATGTTGCCGTCCGTCAGGATCTTGACGCGATTTTCATTTTCGCTGAACCAGACACCGTCCGCCTCCTCAAACCACAGCTGAATTTCCATAAAGCCGGCTCTATCGACGTATTTGCTCAAAACCTCATTTTTGACGGCTCGCCGGATCCGGTAAACGATTTGGATCTTGAAGGTATCTCGTTCGCAGATATGCCCTGGATGATCCGAAACGGCAGCGAGTTCGCCAAACAGGCAATTACCGCGACCTATGGTCAACCCTATACCCAAACCGCACTCGGTCGATTTTTCGCGTTAGGCGCCGATGCCCACGCCATTGGGTGCCGTCTCCTGAACAGACCCACTGACGAGAGCTGGTCGTTCGACGGCCCGAGCGGGCGCCTCAGCAAACGAGAGCGAAACGAAATCCATCGAGAATCCGAATGGGCGCAATTTGAAGAGGGCTTGATTAAGATTTTCGATCCTCCCATAGCGCCTGAGCGCTAAAACCTCTCGCCGTGAAACGTCACTGGTCTGAGGACTTTGCTATGGAGGCAATGAAAAGCGAGGGTCTAGACCTGATTTGTCGCAATTACCGTATACGCCAGGGTGAGATAGATTTAATCCTGCAGGATGGCAGCGAGGTCGTTTTTATGGAGGTTCGGTATCGGGCGAGTGACCGGTTTGGGCGACCCGAAGAGACCATTAACGCCGCCAAGCGAATCCGTCTTCAGCGAACAGCCGAGCATTTCTTGACCACGCATCGGAATCTTAGGGATCGACCGTGTCGTTTCGATGTCCTTGCCGTATCGGGCAGCAAGGAAAAACCCGTCTTTGACTGGCTACGGAACGCATTCTGAAAGACCGCTGATGAGGCGACTGTTAATCAAGAGACCATAGCCCGCGCAGGAGACTATTCTTGCGTCATACTCTCGCCGAAGGTAACGTGCCACGCTTAACCGGCCCAATGCTCGCTAACCCATTATGAAGTCACAGATACTTGACCAGTTCAGAAGCAGTGCGGAAACCGCTATCCAGACGGGCGAGATGCTTTCGACCCATATTGAAAGATGCGCAGCCTCGTTAATTGCCACCCTAGACGCCGGCGGAAAAATACTGGTCTGCGGCAATGGGGGGTCGGCTGCCGATGCTATGCATTTCAGCGCGGAGCTGATGGTGCGCTTTGAGAACGAAAGGCAGGGACTGGCAGCGATAGCGCTGAGCGCCGATACCGCCGCTATCACAGCAGCCGGAAACGACTATCGTTTCAGCAGTATATTCTCACGACAAATCGAAGCCCTGGCCCGGCCAGGTGATCACCTGATGGTGATCACGACGTCCGGAAACTCGGAAAATCTGATGGAGGCCGTTGCGGCCGCCAAACAGGTGGGGGGTGTGACCATTACAGCACTCAGCGGTCGGGATGGCGGCAGGCTTTCGACTGTACTGGAACGCGACGATATCGAACTACGCGTACCGTCCATCACGACGGCACGCATTCAGGAGGCTCACGCTATAATTATTCATGTGCTCTGCTCACTCATAGACAGACATTTTCAAAAGGATCCCTAACGTCATGCGTTTTTGCCTTCGCCACAACTCCAGTCTGAAATCCATTCGAACCGCTGCGATCGCCCTTCTCGTGGCTGTATCCGTGAGCGGGTGCGCAATCGTTGCCGTAACGGCAGTCGCGGTGGTCGGCATTGATGTGATGCGGGATCGCCGTGGCGCCAGCGTCTACTGGGACGACAACAAAACGGAAAGACGACTGGCCAGTTCAATTGACGATCAGATCAAGAACGAAAACGTCAGCGTGACGATCTATAACGGCGTCACTCTGCTCACTGGTGAAGTCCCTGATCAGCGGGACATCGACACCATTATTGATCTGGTCAAAGCCGATGAGGGTGTCCGCCAGGTCATCAACCGCCTCGAACTTGCCGGCAGTACCAACATGACCAGTCGCGCGAACGACAGTTGGCTCACGACAAAAGTAAAGACCGCTATCGCCGCCTCTGATGCCGACTCCACCCGAATCAAGGTAGTAACCGAGCGAGCCAATGTCTACCTCATGGGCCTGGTTACTCCCCAAGAAGCTGAGGATGCGGTTAACGCCACCCGATCCGTAACTGGCGTGGTGCGCGTGATCAAGGTATTCGAGTACATCGAAGCGACCTGATCCCGGATTCATCGGTGAACAGCACCGATAAAATCATTCGCGATACCAAGCGCCTCGTTGAAAAATTAACGGGGGGCGATCGACCGGTTGTATTTACCAACGGCTGTTTCGACATTCTTCATCGAGGGCATGTCAGCTATCTTGAGACAGCGGCAAAACTGGGCAACACGCTGGTGGTGGCGCTCAACAGCGATTCATCTGTTCAAACACTGGGCAAAGGAGCCAACCGACCCGTCAATACTCTGAATGATCGGATGGCGGTGGTCGCTGCACTGGCCTGTGTCGATTGGGTGACTTTTTTTGATCAACCGACTCCGATTGATCTGATTTTGGCGCTCAAGCCCGACCGTCTGGTCAAAGGGGGCGATTGGGCCGTCGAACACATAGTGGGCGCTGCGGAAGTCATCGCCAGCGGCGGCAGCGTACACAGCATACCTGTCGAGTTCGATCGCTCAACAAGCGCCATCATTAAAAAGATCAGACGCTAAACGAAACGCAACAACGGCTCAAGCTCCGACAAGGCGGATCGGTAAACCGCCCGCTTGAAGGAAACCACTTTGCGCGGCGGCAGCCAGTAATCAACCCACTGCCAGCGGTCAAACTCGGGTACCGGACTAAGGTCCAGGCAGATATCGCTGTCCCTTGCGAGCATCCGCATTAAGAACCAAACCTGCTTTTGCCCTCTAAAGCGGGTATTTCTGGAGCGCAGGTTGCCCGGCACTTCGTAACGCAACCAGCTTTGGGTTCGACCGACCAGTTCCACATTCTCCGGTCTCAAACCGACCTCTTCATAAAGCTCTCGGTATGCCGCTTGTTCAAGGGTTTCGCCAGCCTCGATACCGCCCTGGGGGAACTGCCAGCCGTCCCGCCGGCTTCGGCGGGCCCATAGCACCTGCCGGGCGCCGTTAAACAAAACGATGCCCACGTTAGGTCTGTACCCGTCAGTCTCGCTCTCTGGCCTCAAGTAGGTCATCACTCATACAACGCTTTGCTGCGAACGAACGGCGATTCTTTCACGTCGTACCCGCGAGAGCAATTCAAAACGACAAGCAGCACAAAAATCGCAGGGCGGCGCCACTAACGAACACGCTCAGCGGTCCAGGCCTCATACCGATCCTTAAACATGGTCTCCAATCGATCGATCGTGGCTTCACCACTTTCACCATGCATCAGGTGTTGAGTCATTAGAGAGGAGACCTCGTTGAAGAGGTCATCTTTCGCGAGCATGGGATAGGTTTTCGACAGCCTTCGGATGGCTGCGATCACGGATTCCTCTGCCGGTCGCGGTAACGCAACCGGTTCCTGCAGATCGGGCTCCGGCTCGCCCTGACGGGCTCGCAAAAACTCAGCGAATTCTGCCACCATGGAAAAATGATCAGAGGTGAGCTGATCCAGCACCTTATCCAGCCGGCGCTTGCGAGCATTAGCCAAAGGATACGCCCACGTTTTGGTCTGCCAGTCCCGGGCGACGAGCTAACTGCCCGCCTGCTTCTGAACGCAATGCGCTTCAGTGAACTCTAGAAACTCATCCATCGCCCGTAAGCGAAATTTTTGCCTTTGATACACAATCGAAAACGGTCGCTTCAGGGGTGCATCGAGGCTGACCTTCGCCAGAAGACCGAGTTCCAACTCCTTATTTAAGGTGGCAACAGACAATATCGATATTCCCAGACCCGCCGCCACCGCGCTCTTTATCGACTCCGGACTGCCAAATTCCATAATTAAATTGAGATCAGAAAAATCACGCCCCGCCGCTTGAAGGTAATCGTGAATCACCTCCCGCGTGCCCGACCCCTCTTCACGACTAATAAAGGGATACTCAAAAATCTGTTCAACGGAAACGGTTTCGGCTTTGGCCAGGGCATGGCCCGGGGGGGCCACCACCACCAGTTCATCATCCCAGCAGACCTTGGACACCAGATTTTTATTCCCCACGGGTCCCTCGACGATCCCGATATCGATTTCGTTGCCTTCGACCATGTGCAGCACTCCCTCGGTATTGGCGACGTGCAGTCGCACCGCCACATCCGGAAAGTTGACCTGATACTCTCCAAGAATACTTGGGATAACGTACTCCCCAATCGTCGTGCTGGCGCCGAGAACCAGAGGACCAAGCACATCGCCGGTGAGCTTTCGAACCTCGTTGTCCATTTCGGTGTAGAGCGAAATGATCTGATCCGCATACTCTTTGACCAAAAAGCCGGCGGTCGTCAGGCTAATGCGATTGTGTGTGCGGTCAAAAAGGCGCGTATTGAAATAGTCTTCGAGTTGGCGAATCTGGAAAGTGACCGCAGGTTGGGTCATGTGCAGCGCTTCGGCGGCCTTGGTAAAACTTAAAAGCCTTGCTACCGTAGAGAATACTTGCAGCCGTCTATCCGCCATGAGGTTTCCCGCTTGAATGTGTCGACCCTGACCACGGTTCGTCGCGAAAAGGGCCGTATCGCTCAGTTATAAAGTGAGTTTATGACTTCTCCCGTATAAATGGTAGGGAAAGTCCATACCTCTCTTGTTGTCTATCTCGCGTCGGAACCGGCTCTCATCACAAACTCGCGAAAGGCCCGCGCCGTGGCGGATAGGCGCTTGCCACGACGATGAGCAACGTACCAGCGCCTCATAATGGGAAGCCCCTGGACATCTAATCTCACTAACCGACGCAACGTCAGCTCCTGCTCCACCGTATGAACAGACACAACGGCAAGTCCCAGCCCTGCCTCAACACCCTGCTTGACCGCTTCGTTACCCATTAGCTCCATGCCCTTTCGATAAACAAAACCCTGTTCGGAGAAGAATCGCTCCATCGCCACTCGGGTACCGGAGCCGGGCTCGCGCACCACGAAATCTTCATCTTGAAGATCTGCCAGATGGATATTCTTTTTTTGGGCAAGCGAATGATCCGGAGGAGCCACCATGATTAGCGGATTGTCCATGAACGGTTCGGCCACCAGATCAAGGTCAGCCGGCGGCTTTCCCATCAACGCCAGGTCGGGAATATTCGCTTCTAAACGACTCAACAACAACTCTCTATTGGTTACATCAAGCGAGATCTCAACTGTGGGATGTTCCCGCGAAAATACGGCCAGGAGTTGAGTCGCAAAATAATTAACGGTCGATGCGATTGCGACTTTCAGACGACCCGAGTCAACGCCCTTGAGATCATCCATCTCGTCAGCGGCTGCCGCTAGATTCTGCATGATGTTTCGCGCATGGCCCAGCATCACTTCGCCCGCTTGCGTCAGAAAAATTTTCTTGCCTATCTGCTCAAAAAGAGGAAGTCCAACGGATCCCTCCAGTTGTTTGATCTGCATCGAGACCGCAGGCTGCGTAAGATGCAACTCCTCAGCGGCCCGCGTGTAGCTGAGGTTTCGGGCAACCGAATCGAAGACTTGTAACTGACGGATGGTGATATGCATGACCGGAAATAGCTCTCGCCGACACGGTTTTGGCGCGTCGACAATAACATCAGCCTACACTTATGTAAAAAAATTTATCAATTTGTGAAAACTGATGTACTAGACAGGCTCTTACAGCAGGCTTGCGCCTTAAACAATGGATCACAAGGGCTCACCCTTCCGTGTAGCCACATCGCTTTGCCGCGACTGGCCATGCGACCTCCCCGAAGAAGAAGCTTACCCCGTCTTGGCCGCCTCAAAACGCCCTCGAGCGTCCCCGCTGTCAAGAGCCCGGCGCACGAGATCTCCTGACGCTTCAGGATTTTTTTCAATGCCCAAATAGCAAAGATAGATCGCTGCTCCATAAACCAGACTTTCGCGAAAAGGGCCTTGAACACCCTCAAGCGCTTCAATACCTTCCCTAGCGGTAGCGACCGCAAGCCCGTCTGAATCAATGACTCCCTGAATATCGTCCTGAACTTCCTGGCTTGGAAGGTCCTTCGGCAACGGCACCGCACGCACGGATGAGACGATCCCAAACCCAGTGGGATCAAGACGCGTCTCCTTATCGTCATGATCATCATGATAGGCGAAAAATTTTGAGGGCTGATTGAGAGATGGAATCACCCCCCCTTCTACTCCCCTCACAATCTGAGCCGAGGTGTAACCTGACTGGCGAGCAAGCGCGGTGTAAATGGGCGGATAGGGTTTATGCACATAGCCCGTAACCAAATGCGTTTGCTCAGCGCCGCGCACCGGTCCCAACAGCACTTCCAATGTGGTCAAGCATGGTCGCTTCACAATTCGGGTTCGAAGATCAACCAAGGCATGAAGCGCTGGACAAGCAAACCGCTGATCCACGTAGGCCCACCCGATTAGCGGATCTTCCAGCCGTCGTGCAGCCTCTTCCGGCCTGAAATCAACGGGCACGCCCGCAGCACGAAGGACCTTTCGATGGGTGGCCCCGTATTTGGGGCCGATCGCCTCAGCGCCATTGCTGACCGTCGGAACCCCGCAGGCCGCAAGGACTGGGGGCAGAAAAGCAGCAGCCGGCATACCCCGCGTAAATCCATCATAGGGATCTGCAAGATCGAGAACCCGCGGCACCCGGGCCGTCACCCGATTGGTGTCATCCAAAAGCGCGTCCAGCACTCCGCGATTCTCGTCCATCGTCTCGCGCTTCATACGAAGCGCGATCAGAAAAATTGCCGCCTGCACAGGATCTGCCGCTCCGGAGAGAATCTGCCGAGTCGCCTCTTTCGCCTCTTCGCGAGAGAGGTCCTTGCTGAGCTCCGGACCGGTGGCAATTCGCTGGATGTACTGACGCATACTCATGAGAGAATGATATTAAAAGGTAATGCTTTAATAAATCGGTAGTTTATGCTGGCGACTTGATTGCCTCCATATCCCTTTCAGACCAAGCGCACGAACACGCCACGCCAGGACGATTGCATGACAGATTCCCCCGACGACATTATGGATTTCAACAGCGGCATGGCGGCGTTTGAAGCCAAACATTTCTCTCGCGCCATGAAGCTTCTCAGCCCTATCGCCGAATCCGGGTCCACTGAAGCGCAGTATCGCCTCGCCATCATGTATCAAAACGGCCTTGGTGTCGTGCGCAACGAACTGCTGGCCTACAAGTGGATGAAAAGCGCGGCCTCGGGTGACTACGGACCTGCCTTGCACGGTCTGGGTTTCATGTATATGGAAGGGGACTGTGTCGAGCAAGACGACTCGCGGGCGGTCAAGTGGTTTGAGGCGGCAGCCGCACAGGGACTCGAGGGCGCCATGGTCGCCCTTGCCCAACTCGTCGAGCAGGGTCGGGGGGTAGAAAAAGACGAAGAGCGCGCAAAGGCTCTCTACAAGAAGGCGGGTTTTTGAATCGCTAGCTAATTGAGTTGCACTCGCTCACCCCAGGGCGGTTGCCCGGGTCCTTTGATTAACCACACGACCGGATAGGCAGGTCTGCGACTGGGAAATCGACCCTGTCCATCTGTGAAGTAAATGAGAAGATCGGGCGCTACATCCTGTTCGTCCACCCAATCGAAAACCGGACGAAAATCCGTACCGCCACCCCCACCTAGCGACGGTGGCAGCGCTAGCGCTTCCCAGGGATCAAATACGCTGGGTGAATCAGCCGACAGCTCGCAGTCACAGGCCAGCAAACTGATGCGAGCGCTTACCTGTCCCTTGAGCGCGTCGATTTCGCTGACAAACTCCGATATCTCAGTTGTTGAGATGGAGCCACTGGTGTCGATAGCTACAGACACATTGATTTGAGCGCTGCGAAGCGCGGGCAATAGGGCGTCTCCTTCACGACGGCCGGGCCTCGAGTAATCGAAGTCGGTTCGAGATCGAAGAGTTAAAAAACGAGCCAACAGATGTCGCCAGGGGACGCTGGGCGCTAAAAACTGCTCGAGCATCCGCGCCATGGCAGCGCTTAATCTTCCCGCCTGCATGGCTTGCTGAGCGGCACCGGCCAGGCGCTCCTGCCATTGTTGCGCCAGTCGGGCACGTTCGCCGGCCCGCAAGACGGGTGGATCATCCTGAGTCGGGCGCTGCGCGCTGCTGTTTAGATCCTCACTTTCATCTGGTCGATCCGAGTCAGGATAATCGGCGTCGTCATCATACAAATGCTGATCATGGGTCTTCTGGTCGGGATGCTCATCGACCATCGGATAAATCTCCTCAGCACTAAGACCGAGAAATGCCTCCAGGTACAAAGCGTCTGGCACCGGCGTTAAACCGTCCTCGATCAACAGGGCGTTAACCGCGAAATCACAGGCAACGTCCCAACGCTTCTGATCACGATGTTGGCGACGGGCAAAGTGGGTCAATCCGCAATGAAGCGCCTCGTGTGCTAGGGCAAATTCGATCTGGGGCAGACTGAGTTGCGAGAGATACGTTCTATTGAGATAAATCTTTCGGGCATCGGTCGCGGTGGTCAAGCACCAATCGGTCTCAGAAAACTCAAACGGGAGACGCAACACCAACGCGCCGAGAAACGGCCGATCCAGAATCAGCCGGGCCCTGGCCGCACTCACGCGAGTGGCGAGCGCATCATCGTCCAAGAGGAGCGTCCCTCATGCCTTCAATCTGGGGCCAGCAGGACATCGGCAACATGATGGGCCCACTCCGGAAAACCCTCCGCGGCGAACATGTCGCTACCCACTGCCCGGTGCAGATCAGCCACCAGCATCACTCCCATTTCCTTCTGTGGAAAAAGACCTGCATACCGGAGAATATGGGAGTAGCGACTCACCGCATCGGGCTGTTCGGCCATCTTGCTGGCCCGACCGACTAGCGCAGCCGCGACGGCATATTGCAGATCAAGATCCTCTGGGACAGCAGCCTGACGGCCCTCGAGAATTGCGTCGATATCAGGCAGTTGATCAAGATGTCTCGCAAAGGCATGAAGCTCTACTCCTGCCGCTGGGCCAACACAGGCCTGCAATGCCCCACTCAGCATCTCCGGTTGATTCGAGAATTTTTGCAAAGCGCGGTGCGCAAACTCCCATGAGCGTGGGGATGGAAACGCGATGGGATTAAGCGTCGGGTCAAAGTCAAACAACAACTCCGGCCGAAACCGCAGGAAGCCGATTACCCGATGATCGATGCCCTCACGATAGGCCCACAGCACCCAATCGTCGAGATGGGCATCGACTTCAAAATGACTGAATCGATTGGCCAGAGGCGCCGGCATAGAGTAGGTGACACCGCGATCACCCTGACGATTGCCTGCGGCGACGATGGCCCACCCCGCAGGCACTACATACTCTCCCAGACGTCTATCCAGAATCAGTTGATAAGCCGCGGCCGATACACTTGGCGCTGCAGAGGTGATCTCATCGAGAAACAGCACCCCCTGTCGTCCGTGCTTGGATTCATCCGGCAACATAGCGGGCGTCGCCCACTCGACATGGTCATCGATTCGAAACGGAATACCCCTAAGATCACTCGGTTCCAGTTGAGAGAGGCGAATATCAATCAGCGGTAACGTCCCTTCTCGTGCGACCTGAGCCACCAGATGAGATTTCCCTACGCCCGGAGGCCCCCATAACATCACGGGCGTGTGGTTTCCCGCGTTCAGGCTCTCGATCTCGGTCTTGAGAATGCGAAGCAGATGGATCGGACGCATACGGTGTGCTCATCAAAAATGCTTAGCCGAAAAGTGTATCTCAGATATACCCACACCGACTTTCACTCTCCATTGGGGATGTCTTCCCCGCCGACCAAGCCCTAGGTGTGTTGATGGAGGACCATTTTTTTCATTGACGTACTACACTTAGCGGGTGGATGCGTTACCCATATTTCTGAAACTGAAAGGAACGCCAACCCTAGTGGTCGGCGGCGGCGATGTGGCCGAGCGGAAGATTGACCTTCTGCTGCGGGCCGGCGCCTCAGTGACGGTGATCTCTCCAACGCTTTGCGAGGCAGTTACGACTCTGCATGATCGCCAGCTCATCCATTGGATCGCTGAACCTTTTGATCCCAAAGCGCTGGCCCGCGCTCGCATCGTCATCGCGGCGACCGACGACCGTAGCGTGAATCAGGCGGTCTATGAAGCGGCTGGTGAAAAAGGCATCCCTGTTAACGTAGTGGATCAACCGGATCTTTGTACTTTTACAGTGCCCTCTATCGTCGAT
>JAYNKS010000013.1:12643-18476 GCA_038111345.1 Gammaproteobacteria bacterium
TGATCATTGCCATCGGCACAGGTGGCGCGTCACCGGTACTTGCTCGGATGCTCAAGGCTCGTCTTGAGACACTTATCCCCGCTGCCTACGGCCGATTAGCGGCCATCGCTAAAGATTTCCGTGATCAGGTGAAACAGGCGCTGTCCACCGTGACCGCACGGCGCACGTTCTGGGAAGAGGTCTTTCAGGGCCGAGTAGCCGAACTGGTCTTCGCTGGCAAGGCTGGTCAGGCGCAAAAGGAGCTGCGTCACATGATCGAGCATGCAGATGACGCCACCTACGAGCGGGGCGAGGTATACCTGGTGGGTGCCGGGCCCGGCGATCCCGATCTGCTCACTTTTCGGGCACTCCGATTAATGCAACGTGCGGACGTGGTCCTCTATGATCGCTTGGTCGCCCCGGCCATTGTTGATCTTGTGAGGCGAGATGCCGAACGCATATACGTCGGTAAAGAAAAATCCAACCATGTGGTGCCTCAAGGCGAGATCAATCAATTGCTGCTTGAATTGGCTCAACAGGGTAAACGCGTACTGAGGCTCAAAGGGGGAGATCCCTTTATCTTTGGACGAGGTGGGGAAGAGATTGAGGATCTGGTGAATCAGGGCATCCCTTTTCAAGTCATCCCCGGTATCACCGCAGCCGCCGGCTGTGCATCGTACGCCGGTATTCCACTCACGCACAGAGATCATGCGCAATCGTGCTTGTTCGTGACGGGTCATCTCAAAGACGGCTCCGTCGACCTTAATTGGCAGGCGCTATGCCAGCCGGGCCAAACGGTGGTCGTATACATGGGCTTGACCGGACTTGAGTCTATCTGCAGAGAAATGGTGCGCCATGGATTGGATGACACCACGCCCGCTGCGCTGATTCAGCAGGGTACTACGCTCAATCAAAAAGTCATCGCGGCAACCCTCGAGACACTGGTGGACGAGGTCGCAAAAAATCAGGTGCAGGCGCCCACCCTTCTGATCGTGGGCAACGTCGTCAAACTGCACGACAAATTAGCCTGGTTCAGTCCGGAAAGCCCGCTGGCCCAGAATGCCGCGATCCATGAACCGGGAAGAGGAGGCAACGATGGGCTTTGACCGGGACGCAGAGCAGGACGGCCGTTGGATCGACGGCGGACGATTCGACGATCTTTCACCGGGCCAGATGAGAACGTTGGATATCGGCCGAATCAAGATTCTGATCGCCAATGTAGAAGGCGAACCGTTGGCAGTTGCCGATACCTGCACGCATGAGGATGCGTCGCTCGCTACCGGCTCCCTCAAAGGCGATAAAGTCAAATGCCCTCTTCACGGCAGTCGCTTCTGTCTTCGCACCGGACGGCCGCTGGACGACCCCGCAGAAATCGATCTGGAATGTTTTCCCGCTCGTCTGAAAGATCAGCGCGTGCAGGTCTTCGTTCCGAACGAAACTCCCTAAGCGTCTCCGCGCCTAATGGGCGATAGGGGAACTACTGTCTGCTGACACCGCGCCGAATTCACATAGCGCGGTGAGCAGCTGGAGGCGATCATTCATGACCACGGCTTCCACCAGGCCCTGCTTCTCTTCTGGCGAGAACGGCAAGCTGCTCGCCAGGGTATCGATTAATTCCGACGGTTGAAGGTGATCAAGCGCCTTCCAATCGACCGCGAGTTGCCGATGATCGGTATAGCGTTTGGCCGATGCCAATAAGGTCGAAGGGTCCAGTTGAGGTGATTCCTGATCTAGATCGTCAAGGTCGTGCAAAAAGCGCGCCCAGGATACCTTCATTCGCCGATATCCACCGGGCGCGACATCAATCTCCGTCTCGATATCAAACCGACAAACGCCCGCCAAAATGATCAGTAGCCGATCGTCGCGGGTCTCACTGAAACTGACGATGCGGCCGGCACAGCCCGTTTGATGCAGGTCAAATTCATCCTCGCTCGATGAGGGCTTCGGCTGCACCATCCCAATAAGCCGAGAGTTGGAAAGACTCTCCAAAACCATATCGAGATAACGTGTCTCAAATATGTTCAACGGGAGTTGCCCGTTAGGCAATATGACGGCGCCTGTTAATGGGAAGACCGGTAAAATATCCGGGAGGGTACTCGCCTCATTCGCCTCAATCGAGAATCGATTACGCATCGAACGTTTGCCTTTTTTTAGTGCTTTTGCCGATAACAGTATCCTGAAAAGCTCGTCAATCTTCCGTGAAGCGTTGAGCCTGTGTGCCGCTCAGGGACTTACCGAAAATACGTGAAAAATATTGCCATCATTGGCTTCGGTTCCCTAATTTGGGACTTGGAAAGTCTCGCGACTAGCGTGCGTGGAGGTTGGAAAATGTACGCAGGACCCTTAGTTCCTATTGAGTTTTCGCTGGTCTCGAAAAAACGCTTGGGCGCTCTGGCGCTCGTTATCGACGAGGATCACGGTACACCCTGCCCCACTTGTGTGATTGAAAGCACCCACACTGATCTTCAAACCGCGGTTCATGAGTTGGCTCGCCGCGAGCGTACCGCCCCGGACACCATAGGATTTTTCGATCGCTCCAATGGAGAGCGTCGGGCCGTCGGTATCCACACCGCACGCCTTTTTGAGGATTGGATCGAATCCACTCCCTACGACGCCGTTATTTGGACCGATGGGGAAAGCAATTTTCTTCAAACCACCGGCAGTGTATTCAGTTTGCCGGCGGCGCGGCAACACTTGCTCTCTCTCGGCGCGCCAGCCCGTCGCGAGGCTCAACGTTATCTGAGAAACGCGCCGAAGCGAGTGGACACGCCGCTGCGTCAAGCAAGTCTGACTGCTGGCTGGTGGGCGACCGATTAAATAACCCTTGATACGGAAGACAAGTTTGCGTGGTCAGTAACGCGAAAAAATCGAGACCTGCTGACCTGCGCTAACGCTCAGGACGTCATAGCCCTTGGGTTCAATACTGCCCATCCCGGGAGAAAGTTGCGGCATCCCGGGAGCCGTCAAGCCGACGATATCGGGGCGCTCAACCAGCAATCGGCGAACGTCATGAACGGGCACATGCCCTTCGATCACATAGCCGTCCATGAGCGCGGTATGGCATGAATACAGCGAGCGATCGGTCAAACCAAGCTGTAACTTAACTGAGACCATGTCGTCGGTGTTGTACGCAATGACCTTGAACCCATTTTCTTGCATGTAATCCACCCAGGCGGAACAGCAACCACACGTAGGTGACTTCCAGATTTCGATTTCTGTTTCGGCGCGCGCCGGTGTTGCGAAACACACCGCCAGAAGTGTCCAACAGAACAAGACAGACGCCCATCGACTCGGATTAATCATGGTTCACGCTCTCCACCCCGCTTTTCCATTTCAGCGGGCAAAAGACAAAAAACTTAATAGGGTCAATATATCAAGAGCAAGTCTGTTCCGCGTGATCGCGAGAAGCACACTCCGGATCGTCCCATAGTCCGAGCGCACGCCCCTAGAATAGGTTGCGCGGCAAGAATCTGCCTGACCCTGAAAAGGCCTATCTTGAGGTGAGACATTGAGCATTACATCCACTGGCTATGTAGGACGATTTGCCCCATCACCTTCGGGAGATTTGCATTTCGGCTCGCTCGTTGCCGCCGTAGCCAGCTTCGCGGATGCCTTGCATGAAAACGGACAATGGATCCTTCGAATCGACGATATCGATACCCCTCGAGTCGCTCCGGGGTCTGCCGATCGAATCGTTCACTCGTTGGCAGGGCTTGGCTTTGAATGGGCGGGGGCCATTCGCTGGCAGTCCAAACGCATGGCAGCCTACGAAGAGGCAAGCCAGGCCTTGCTCAATCGACAGCTCGCTTACCCGTGTCGATGCTCGCGACGTGATATCGAACTGATCAGCGAACCGGGTCGCGAGGGTCCGATTTATCCCGGCACCTGCCGACTGTGGAATGGGCTGGGCGAGGGTCAGCGCGCCATTCGCCTACGAACCGATTCCGCATTAATCTCCTTCACAGATCGGGTCTACGGCAGCCAACATCAGAACATCGGGCACGAGGTGGGCGACTTTGTTATTCGCCGGGCGGACAACCTTACCGCCTATCAATTGGCCGTTGTGGTGGACGACGCCCTGGATCGCATCACTCACGTTGTGCGCGGCGCAGATCTTCTCCTGTCTACACCAAGACAGATCTACTTATCTGAATTGCTTGATTACGAATCGCCCATGTACTTGCATGTGCCGCTTGCCAAAGACGCAAACGGCAAAAAAATCAGTAAGAGCGACAACGCCAGTGCATTGAACGCCCGGGAGCCGCTTTCTGCACTACAGTCCGCCTGGCGGTTTCTGGGACAACCTGCTTTAGCTAAAGATCTGTCATCCCCCGCTGAGTTCTGGGTGGAAGCACGGGAGAAATGGTCGGTTCCGGCCCTCGCGACCCATACCCAGAATGCCGTTTAACCCCACCGACTCATGATCTGTACCTCAACAAAAAAATGAAGATGACGGATCGACTCAAAGGCTTGGCACTGTCACTCGGCGGGATCATCCTGCTGAGCCCGGATAGTTTGATTCTTCGATTAATTAATGCCGACGTTTGGACGATGGTCTTCTGGCGAGGCAGTCTGTCTGCGCTAGGCCTGCTGGTGATGATTGGCCTGATTGAACGCCAGTTACCCCTTCGCGCCATGCTTCGGGTGGGACCCCATGGCGCATGGGTGGCGCTCAGCTTTGCGGTTAGCGCCCTCGCGTTTGTTTTCGCTATCCTGAACACAGCCGTGGCCAACGCGCTTGTGATCATGAGCAGCTCGCCCCTGATTGCCGCCATGCTCGGATTTGCGTTGTTTAATCAGCGAACCGCTGCGACCACCTGGATCGCTGCGACGGCAATTGCGATTGGTCTGGCGATTGTTTTTCTGGGAAGCCTCGAAACCGGAAGGATGCCGGGTGACCTTTCCGCATTCGCAGCCAGCTGTGCGCTGGCCTTTTGCTTTGTCATGATTCAGCGGCACCGCGAAGTCAGCATGCTGCCGTCGCTCGCGTGGAGTGGGATTCTGGTCTCGCTGATTGTGTTACCCCTCGCTAGTCCGTCGAGCGTTGCCGGTCAGACATTCGCGCTCACCGTCCTTTTATGTCTGTTTATTGTTCCGATAAGCATGGGCATGATCGCGCTTAGTCCACGTTACCTGTCCGCGCCGGAAGTAAGCCTTGTCATGCGGCTGGAGGTTCTGCTGGCCCCTTTATGGGTATGGCTGGTCCTCGAGGAAATGCCCAGCATGCAGACCCTGATCGGGGGCGCGATCATATTCTTAACGCTTATCGGGCTTTCCATAGTCACGCTAAGGCAAGGTCCTCGGCCGGTTCCCGCGCGATGACCTTCTGATGGAAAGCCCTTCTCAGCGATACGCGGTTCTGCTCATTGCCACCAGCAGCCTATTGATCTCAATTAACGGGTTCATGCTGCGAAGCATCGAATCGGCTACCGAATGGCAAGTCATTTTCGGGAGACAGATCTTTTTCACACCAGCGATTCTTCTGGTGCTTGCCATTCGATACCGGGGACACCTGATCAGAATGTTCATGGATGCTGGATGGATCGGACTCGCGGCAGGGGTGTGTTTGGGGTTGGCCAATCCGACCGTAATCCTGGCGATGGTTCATACCACCGTGGCCAACGCGTTATTCACCTTGAGCGCCTCGCCGTTGATTACCGCCGTTCTCGCCTGGATCATTCTGCGCGAGCGGCTGTCTCGCACTACTTTGATCGCTATCGTTGTCGCCATGGCCGGCATTGCGATGATGGTGGCCGATGGACTCGGAGGCGGCACTATTTTGGGTAATCTGCTCGCACTGCTGTGCGCGTTCTTCTTCTCTTTATTTGTGATTTTCTTACGCCTGGGTAAAGAT
>JAYNKS010000014.1:0-10322 GCA_038111345.1 Gammaproteobacteria bacterium
GTTTTGGGCTTTGATCTCGGCAAATGCGGCGGCCTGCTCTGACGCGGCCTGCTGGAGCATGCGGTTCTGAGATGCAGCTAGGCTTGCTGTCGTGCTTAGCGCTTGGAAATCGTCGGCCCATTTTTGGTTCTGGGCTAACAGTTGATCGCTTTGGTTGCGAGTATCCGTAAGCGTGCGTTGAAGTGCCTCGATTCGACGCGTCGAAAGTTGAAGACGATCCCGCGCAAGCGCCTCTCGCCGATCGCTACCTTTTCGGGCCTCCTCGAGCATAAAGCGGGTGTCTGCCAGTTGGGTGGCAAGGGTAGCGGCCTTGGATTGCTCGGATTCCAACTCAGCCCGGGCGCTCTGGGCGGCTATTTTTTCCGATTCATAATCGGCTGCGACTTGCTCATAGCGCGCCTGATCTGAGCTTCGTTGCTCGATTTCCTTTTGCAATTTCGCGTTGAGTTGTTCCGTGATCTCGGTTAACCGTTTGACTTCCAACTGGCTTGCATCGTCAGATGCGCCCGACAGGCTTTCTGCTGTGGCGATGGACTGGATCGAAGTGTCTCCAGCATCGCTGAACGCTTCCAGAATCACGGCGTCTAGGTCACTGGAAAAATGCAGCTCAGCGGGCGTTAGCGGTGTTGGCGTGCTCCAGAGCGAGAGGACGGCCGCGTGTGCAAACGCTGAGCCGACAAGAGCGACCCATGACGAGCGATTCAAAAGGTCGCTCCGGGCTCGTCAAACCGCCACCGGGGCCCAAGCGCGCTAGCGCCCACGGTCCCGCTCAACCTTAGCGTTGGCATTTCAGAGTCCTCCAGTCAGCGACACGTTGCGTCGCCCACCGGAGTGGTTCGCGTCAAGGATTCATCCCGATCCCGGACTAGCGACGCCGATGACGGCAGGTCTCCTGGCTTGCAGCTTTCCCCTCTGATCCTGCCTTCCCAGCCATCGGCCAGTGGCACACCATGATCAGCACGTGCTGCCTACAGTTGCGGGTACAGCCAAGGTAACGCCGAGGCGCGCCTTGTTCCCTTTTAACCCTTTCGGGGCCGTCATCTGGCAGGAATGCTCAAGGTTTATGGATTTAAAGTCAAGTCATAGCCCCGCGTTCGTGGCCTCTGCATCAAAGCGCAGTTAAAAAGATTAATGTCGGTTTTGAGAGCAGCGCCTGCCCTTGAGCGCCAGTTTGACCCGTATAATGGCAATCGCTTTCTGGTGTCGCGTGCTCTTGTTTGGGCCGCGGTGAAACGGGAAGCCGGTGCGCGGCGTCTTGAGACAATGCAAATCCGGCACTGCCCCCGCAACGGTAAGCGAGGACGATCCGCATTCGCCACTGCGAGACATTCGCGGGAAGGCGCTGATCTGGGAGACGATCCCCCTCGCAAGTCCGGAGACCGGCCAGTGAGTGACCTGAGTTCACCGCGAGGGGCGGTGCCGGAGGAGAGCCTTCCGCGTGTTCCTCGCTTTACTAAAGCACGGGGAGTGCAATGGAGGTTCCGATGTCTGGTTTTCACCGCTTGCTGCCGACAATCGTTGGCATTGTCGTTACGGCCTCTGCCGCTGCCCAGACCGATCCGGTCGTTGTTACCGCGACGCGTACAGCGCAGACTGTTGATTCGTCGCTCGCCTCGGTCAGTGTGATTGACCGCAAGCAAATTGAAACACTGCAGCCCGAGACGGTGGCCGAGCTTCTGGGCACGGTCCCCGGCGTGATGGTCAGCCAGACGGGCGGCTTAGGCCAGCCTACGGCCGTTTTCCTTCGAGGATCGGAGACCGATCACGTTTTGGTGTTGATCGACGGGGTCAAAGTGGGCTCGGCCACGCTCGGCGCAACGGCATTTCAATTCATTGACCCTGACCAAATCGAGCGGATCGAGATCGTGCGGGGACCTCGCTCCAGCCTATACGGCTCGGATGCGATAGGCGGTGTGATTCAAATTTTCACCCGCAACCCGGGAACCGCGGACCGGGCTTCGGCCTTTCTGACCGGCGGCAGTGAGAACTACGCAAAAGCGGGCGCCCGACTATCGACCGGGGGAGAGCGAACCCAGTTTACGCTCTCGGCAAATAGTGAGCAGACCGATGGCTACAACGTGTGCAAGGGGAATTTGAACGCCGGTTGCTTTGCGATTGAGGATGATCCTGACGGCTTTGAGAATCTGTCTCTTCAGGCGGGGCTGAATACAGCGGTTGGGGATAAGACCAAAATTGGATTGAGTTTTCTCTCGTCCGATGGACGAAATGAATTTGACGGATCGTTTCAGAACGAGACGGAGTTTTACGCCAGCGCTCTGGGTGCTACGCTGGATGTCGCAGCAACCGATCATCTGGCGGTCAAATTGTCGGCAGGTCAAAGTCGAGATGAGCAGGACATGCTCAAAGACGGCGTATTTGTCGATTACTTTGACACGGCTCGAATGTCACTGAGTTTGCAAAATGACTGGGCCGCGTCCAACGACAGCCTGGTGACGTTTGGAATTGATTATCTCGCTGACGAGATTGCCAGCGGAACCGCCTTTACTGAAACCGCGCGGGATAATCTCGGGGTTTTTGGCCAGTGGATTGCGACCGTGTCTGTGGTCGATATTCAAGCCGCCTTACGGTTTGATGATAATGAACAGTTTGGCAGCGCCATTACCGGAGACGCGAGTATTGGTACCGGCAGTGAGGCCGACGGACGCTGGATGCTTCAGTACGGTACGGCCTTTAAGGCGCCCACCTTCAACGAGTTGTACTATCCGGGTTTTGGTAACGCTACTCTGGAACCGGAAGAGTCTGCGACCTTGGAGGCCGGGTACCGTCGCGCAGGTGCGGCCTCCCGATGGGCGGTCGGCGTATTTGTAAGCGATGTCGATCAGTTGATCGCATACGATGCTGCGATCTCAGCGCCGGCTAACATTGATGCTGCCGAAATCATGGGTCTTGAGCTAGAGAGTGCGGTGACGTTGAGCCAGTGGCAGGTCGCCGCTGCTTTGACCGTGCTGTCGGCTGAACAGAAAGGGGGCGCCTATGATGGAAAAGCGCTGCCTCGTCGGCCAGGTGAGCTGCTTGAGATTCGCGCGGACCGTTTGTTTGGCAAGTGGTCGGTGGGCGGATCGGTGCGTGGGGCAGGCGAGACTTATGATGATCTCGCCAACACCCGGACCATTGGCAGTTATGCGGTTTTGGATCTTAGAACGGCGTTTCGGTTCGCACGGCAGTGGGAAGTCAACGCTAAGGTAGCCAACGTGTTCGATGAAGAGTACGAACACGCTAGTTTTTACAAGCAGCCGGGCCGACGTTATTTCCTCGGCGTAAGATGGCGACGCTGAACGCCTTCGAACCAACAACCTCTCTTCTTGTCATGAAACGGCAGCTCAGTTCGCTTGATCAGATGCTCGCATCTGCCCAGACGGCGCTGGAGACCCTTTTCGCGGGCCCTGCGGGATCGACGCGTCCGGATCCCGCGGCGTCGATACCTTCGCCGGAACTGTCCCAAGCAGATAAGGCAGAAGCGGCCCGACTGATGCGGGTTAACCATGTCGGTGAGGTCTGTGCCCAGGCGCTTTACGAGGGCCAGGCGCTCGTGGCCAACGATGTCCGGATTCGCGAATCCATGTTGCGCGCCGCGTCTGAGGAGCGAGACCACCTTAAGTGGTGCGAGAGTCGTTTGAAAGAGCTCGACGGGCGAACCAGCCGTCTTAATCCTGTGTGGTACCTCGGGTCCCTCGCTATGGGGGTTTCGGCGGGTATGTTCGGCGATCGGTGGAGTTTGGGTTTTCTCAGGGAAACCGAAGTTCAGGTCGAAGCGCATCTGGCCAGCCATCTTGATCGTTTACCCAAGGCGGATGTCAAAAGCCGGGCGGTGGTCGAGCAGATGAAAAAAGACGAGCGGGCGCACGCGCAGGCCGCGCAACAGGCCGGCGCACATGCGTTACCCGAGCCTGCAAAGCGAATCATGCGGGCCGCATCGCGGGTGATGACCCGTACGGCCCGGTGGATTTAGCGCGGAAGGTCGCCCCTTTGGCTAGACCGATTGGGCTGTGACGCCATGACGGTACGAGCGCTCTCCCCACATTGCACCCCGACCGCCGCACTTCGAAGTGCTCTTCTCGCGCTCATCGTGATCTGGGGAAACGGGGCCTCGCTCGGGGATGCCCTCGAGCAGGCGGATGATCGAGGTTCTGTCATTACTCTCCCGGCGCCGGCGATGCGCGTGGTGAGTCTGGCGCCTCACTTAACCGAGATCCTGTTTGATATAGGCGCCGGGGATCGGCTCGTCGGGGTCATGGCGTTTAGCGACTTTCCGGAAGCGGCCAGATTACTGCCTCGAGTGGGAAATTACAGTTATCTCGATCTTGAACTGATCCTTTCTCTTAAGCCGGATCTGATTCTGGGGTGGCGTGGAGGTAATCGTGAATCTGACCTTGAGGCCTTAGGCAATCTTGGCATGCCGGTTTTTGAAACCGATCCGCGCACGCTCGAGGATGTGGCAGCGCTGATGCGTCGCTTAGGGGTATTAACCGGGCATTTAGAAACCGCGTCAAATCGAGCACAACAGTTTGAAACAGCTATACATCGCCTGCGAAACGAATACGCCTCTCGGAGAGCGCTGCGGGTGTTCTACCAAGTGTGGGATCAACCGATCTACACGCTAAATGGCAATCATGTGGTGACGCAATTGATCGAGGGATGCGGGGGCATCAACGTGTTCTCTGGGCTTCAGAACGTAAGCCCTGTGGTCTCGATCGAAGCCGTCCTAGAGGCCGATCCGGAGGTTATCGTCGGGCCGCGCGAGTCAGATCAATCGACCCTTTGGATGTCACGCTGGACAACGTGGCCGACCGTCACTGCGGTGAAAGGTGAGCAACTGCACGCGATCCCGGCAGACCTGATTGCCCGGATGGGCCCGCGATTGGTGGATGCCATGGATGCGATGTGCCGATCTCTGGCCGCCGCTCGAACGCACTACGACGGATAAACGCTCCGTGAAACACGTGGGTAAAAACGCATCCGCCCGGCGCCGAGCGACGTTGTCCGGCCTAATCGCACTGGTCGTGATTGCGCTTGCTCTATCGCTCACCCGAGGGAGCGTTGATTTATCCTGGGGTGATGCGGCGGCCGCGCTGATGGGAAAAGGTAACGCTCTCGCGTCGGCCGTTGTGCTTGATCTGAGATTGCCACGCGCATTGAGTGCGCTGGTTGTGGGTAGTGCTCTCGCGCTTGCCGGGGTGCTGATGCAGGTGCTGCTCCGAAATCCACTGGCTGACCCATACGTGCTGGGCACATCGGGTGGTTCAGCGGTGCTTGTCTTGATAGCGATGATGGCGGGAGCGCCTCACAGCGTCGTGCCGGTTGCCGCTGGTGCAGGTGCGCTGATTTCGATGGTTTTACTTCTGCTTCTTGCTCGTAGCGCTGGTGACTGGAGTTCGTCTCGTTTACTGTTAACGGGTATCGTACTGGCGTCAGGATGGGGGGCGCTCATCAGTTTCTTGCTGTCGGTCAGCCCGGCGCAGCAAATCCAGGGCATGCTGTTCTGGTTGATGGGTGATTTGCAGCCGGTGACACCGGGCTGGTGGCGAAGCGGTGTGGTTCTCGCAGCGCTGATGCTCGGTTTAATTCTGGCAAGGGATCTCAACCTCCTTGCCGAGGGTGATTTAAGGGCGCGCTCGTTAGGATTACGTACAGGCTTGCTGCGGCTGACCATTCTGCTGGGGGCCAGCGCGCTCACAGCGGTCGCCGTGACGCTGGCCGGTCCCGTGGGCTTCGTTGGCCTCGTGATCCCGCACATGATGCGCCTTCTGGTGGGTCCGGACCATCGATTTCTCATTCCATCATCGATGCTTGCCGGGGGAGCACTTTTGGTTCTTTCGGAAATGACGGCACGAGTCCTGTGGGCGCCCCAGCAGTTACCGGTGGGAGTGATCACCGCCTTTATCGGTGTGCCGGTGTTCCTGCTGCTTCTGCAAAAAGGAGCGTCGCGGGGACGGTCATGAGTGACGTAACCGTTAGCGGCTTATGTATTGACGTGGGAAGCACTCGCGTCTGCGATCAATTGGATTTGGCTTTAAAGCCCGGAGAGGTTTGGTCGGTTATCGGTCGCAATGGGGTGGGTAAAACTACCTTGCTGCATACATTGGCCGGGCTTCGGGTCCCCCAAGCCGGATCGATTTCAATCAACGGGTCAAACGTGCATCGAGTGTCGGCCCGCGTGCGTGCCCAAAGTATCGGCATCCTTTTTCAGCAGCTTGACGAGATGTCCTCGTTGACCGGCCATGAGATTCTGATGAACGCTCGCCACCCCTGGGTGTCGCGTTGGGAGGGGATTCAGGAGCAGGACGAGAGAATCGTCCAGCGCGTGGTGCGTGAGCACGACATCGCGCATCTGATTGACAGGCCTGTAGGGATTCTGTCGGGCGGCGAAAGAAGACGTATTGAGTTGGCGGCGGTTGCCGTTCAGGACACTGGGGTGATACTTCTGGACGAACCGGTAAATCACCTCGATCTGCATTTTCAGATTGAGACGCTCTCCGCGCTGTTAAATCAATGGCGGGCGCAGGACAAGATCGTCATGATGGTGATGCACGATCTGAATCTCGCGACACGGTTTAGTGATCAGCTCCTGTGCTTGATGGGGCACGGCGAAAGCCTGAGCGGGCCGACCGAGACGATCGCTACTGAAGAAAACTTTTCGCGCCTGATGAAACACCCCATCCGCCGGTACGACGCGCACGGGCAGACGGTGTTTGTGCCGCTTTAAATAATGCTGACCTACTGAATCAGTCGACGCCGCACCAGAATCGCCGCCACCCAGGTGCAGATCGTCCCGAACAGCGCCAGCGCGCCAAGGTGCAGCCAAAAATTCTCAACCGGTGCGCCCACCACCAGCGGTCGGATGATGGCGACGGCATGCGTCAGGGGAAGAAACTGCACCACGGTCTGCATGGGTCCTGGTAGCGTGCTGATCGGGTAAAAAACACCGCACAGAATAAACATGGGCGTCATGAATAAGGTCATATAAAAGTTGAAGTATTCATAGGCGCGCGCGTAGGCGGTTACGATCAGCCCAGGCGCAGCAAAACATAAACCCGTCAGGAAAATTACCGGTATGGCGAGAAGCGCGGTCCAGTCGTGTACGGCACCAAGCAGCGCAGCTACGGCCAGGATGGCGCTTCCGCTAACAAGGCTTTTGGTCCCGCACCACAACAGTTCGCCCATAACGATGTCGTCTACTTCAGCGGGTGTGGCCAGAATGGCCTCGTAAGTCTGTTGGGGCACCATCCGCGTGTAGACGGACCACATCGACTCCATGCTGGCCACGTTCATCGCGGACCAGGCGATAAACCCGGACGCCAGAAAAGTGAAGTAGGCCATGCCGTCAATCTCACCGACGAATCGACCCAGGCCGTAGCCGATTCCCAGTAAGTAGAGCAATGGCTCGCCGAAGTGCAGTAACAGACTCGCCGCCATCAGGCGTCGCCATACCAGCGCGTTTCGTCGCCAGACCGCCAGAGCCTCAAGACGCAGTCGGGGAGGTTGGTAGCGCTTCATCCGCGTAACCCCCGACCCGTTAGGCGTAGGAACACATCTTCAAGCCCCGTCTTTCGATGCAAAGCAGTCGCCTCATTATGACTTGCCGCATACTCGAGAAGGGCGTGCGAGTCGTCAGAGTAGAGATACGCACTGTCTCCGCTCAACTCCCATCGAAAGTTTTGCGCAAGGCCCTCCTGATCAAGCTCATGGGTGAGGCCGCGAATTTCAAGAACATCACTTTCGCAGTGCTCAGCAATGAGGGCGCTGGGACTGCCCTGTGCAATGAGCCGCCCGGAGTCTACGATGATCAACTCATCGCACAGGCGCTCCGCTTCCTCCATGTAGTGGGTGGTGAGAAGGATAGTACGCCCGTCGCGTTTTAACTTATGCACCAGCGACCAGATCATGTGCCGTGCCTGCGGGTCAAGCCCCGTGGTTGGCTCATCGAGCACCAACAGATCTGGATCGTTGATTAAAGCTCGGGCGAGCGTGAGGCGGCGCTTCATTCCTCCGGATAAGGTGCCAATACGGTCATCGGCTCGAGCGAGCAGCTCGACCATGGTGAGCAATGTTGGGATCCGCGCCTGCACGGTATCGTGATCCAATCGGAAGTAGCTGCCGTACATCGACAGGTTTTCGGATACGGTGAAATCAGGATCCAGGTTATCTGCCTGCGGCACGATGCCCGTACGTTGGCGGATACGCTTTCGCGCCGAATCAATGTCCTCCCCGAAAACTTCCAGCGCGCCACCGCTCCGCGGGGACTGGCCCAAGAGCATGCGCAAAGTCGTTGTCTTGCCGGCTCCATTGGGGCCCAAAATTCCAAAGCACCTGCCCTCGGAAATATCAAAACTCAGGTCGTTGACCGCGGTGGTGGAGCCGAATTGCTTGCGGAGTTTTTCGCAGTGGATAATCGCAGGACGCATCAGAGGTATTCCATAGGTGCAGACAGTGATGAGTGTCGATATTTATAAGACGAAGTCTTGTCGAAGACTATCGAGTGCGGTATACGTGACGTCATGGCGACTTCATCACAGCGGTCTGCCGGCAAGAGCCAGACGCCGTGCGATGAGATAAATTTGTGAGCAGGCGGATCAAGTAGTATTGCATGATAAAGAAAAAAAAGTGGTGAGCGATCTTGGAAAGTGAAGAATTAAAGCCGCGGTTCCTTTCTTGGCAGTGCCTGGTCCGCCAGCGGGCAATGCGGGTAGATGGTGGGCGTCCCAGTGAGGGCATGCGTCCGCACTTGTCCCTAAGTGACCAAGGGAGTTATTCGGGTCGAGTGACACTTCTCTTGATTCATGAGAGCCCAAAGGACGATATTGCGCAATTCCGACACATGGTGAAGAAGACGCACGACCCGGCGGATCGGTACGCAGCGGCGATCAAATATCTATCGGCAACCTACTACCAGCGCGCCCAAGAATTCTCAGATCAAATGACGGGATCGTTTGCCCCTGATAGCCTTCTCGCGAGAGCCCTGAATGCTCGAGGATCGTGTGTTCTGGAATTCGGTCAGTTTGGCCAACTATTCAAGATGGAGTGCCATGTGAGCGAACTGACTCCGGACAGTGAGCCCTATCAAGTGACCTTTTGGCACAACGCACTGTTCAACTCCCGGATTCCACCCGATGTGAAGATTCTGGGCTTCCAGCCTCAGTGGAGCACCGCCGTATTTGAGGAGCGTAAGTCAGCGTCCTAGCGGCTTCGGCTGTGGTCCGCTGCCCCGATCAGATCACTTCGGGCTCGATCCAAATGCTCGTAGATCGTGTCTAACGCGGCGCCTACATCACGTTTGTTGATCATGTTGAAAAGGTGGCGGTGCTGGGCATTGTAATGCCCGATTCGCTCCGGCGCGAGAATAGACTCTTTCATCGCTGCCCATTGCTCGTGAGTGCGGGTCTCGTTCACAAGCTGATATAGCCAGACCATCAATCGGTTGCGAGTCGATTCCGCCATCGCCAAATGGAAGTCTGCATCGGCTTTGGAAAAGGCTTCTGGATCACCCGATGTGGCCTCGACTTTGATCAGGGCTTTCCTCATCCGCTCTATATCCATAGCGGTCGCATTCGCGACAGCTAGCCGTACGATCTGCGGCTCGATACCCATGCGAACGTCAATCAGCTCTAGCGGGCTAGTGACGTCTGCAATTTGAGTGTGTTCGGAAAACTCCCGGTAGGTCACAAACGTACCGCTTCCGATCTGCCGGTCGACCATGCCCAGTTCCTCGAGTCTTCTCAGCGCTTCTCGTACCGTGCCCCGCGACGTACTGAACACCTTGGCCAGCTCTCGCTCAGCGGGGAGGCGTTCGTTGAACCCATAAACACCGTCAAAAATGGCGCGCCGCAGTTGAGCGGCTACACCTGCCGACCCCTTAACGGCAGAAGCCTCTGGAAGGATGTTGGTCTGGGGAAGGTTCAAGCGGTAGGTTCTCTCGGGAAAGGGCCGATTAGAGCAATGACATGCGACAGAATGCGGCGCCCAGTATAAAACCAAAATAGATAAAAGGTCCAATTTCGGTTGAGGCTGCCACGTGGGCGCCGTGAAGAGGCACAATTTTTTTTTCCATTTTCAATTTTTCAGGTGCGGGGACCATGTTCGTTCAGAGGTTCCTAATTGGTATGTTCTCTCGTAATTTTCTCCACGGCACACTAAGTCCGTCAGTTGGTCTGGGCACACCTTGGCACTGAAGGTTCAAGCCGTCCGGGACGAGAAGTCGTTACCGGCGATGGCTTTAACCGTGAAAGTGGTAGCGGGCGTCGGTCAGACTCCGGCGACGCGCCTTTCGCACGGCCGTTTACTTCGTCGGTTGAGAACGCTCATCC
>JAYNKS010000014.1:10332-18160 GCA_038111345.1 Gammaproteobacteria bacterium
TTGCGAAACCGTCTAAACAGTAAAGCGGCGGAATGAATTAAAACAAATACAAACGAAAAGCGAAGAAACGTACAGAAACGTAAGGAGGAAAATATGACCGATCTCGAAGCCTATGTCTCGCAACCGGGTCGCGCAGAACTCGTTAAGCAGGTTCGTGAAAAGATTGATGAATTGGGGATTACCTACATCTATTATCAGTTCATCTCCGTCACCGGGCGGATCGTGGGCAAGGGAATTCCGGCAGATCACTGGGAGAGAACGGCTGAAAGAGGCTTTCAGTTGGTTTACGGATCAACGGCGAACCTCTTCATAGATCGGCATGGGGACTACATCGGGTATGGTCCTGAAGCGATGGAACTGGTGGGCATCCCCGATCCGGAGACCTTTTGTCAGTTGCCATGGGATAAGCGCGTCGCGCGAGTATTCTGCGTTTGCTTCCGGAATCGAGAGGAACGCGAGAATCCGGGTATGGCGTTGACCTCCGACTGTCGGGGTAATCTCAAGCGCTTTCATGCCGATTTCCGTCAGAAGTACGGCATGGATTTCAGGGTGGGCACTGAACCCGAGATGATGTGGCTGAAGCGGGGCCCCGACGGGCAACCGGATGGCGGTTTTTCAAACCCATACTGCTACCACATTGATCAATTTGAATCTCTGCGCCCGGTCTTTATGAAGGTCATCGAGTATTGCCACGCGATGGGTCTTGACATGATTCAGGGCGATCACGAGGATGCGCCAGGGCAGTTGGAACTCAACTGGACGTTTGACGACGTCGTCCGGAACGCAGATCGCCTGTCAACCTATCGTCAGATTTGTGCTCAGGTAGCCAGGGAAAACAACCTGATCGCCTGCTTCATGACGAAGCCCTTTATGGGCGTATCCGCGTCAGGATGCCACACCAATATTTCTCTTTGGACCGGAGGTGAGGAGCGAATCAATCCGCTCCACCAAGAACGTCTGCCGGGCATGGACGAGGTCTTCACGTATCGAAGCGGTGGTGAGAACCTGTTCATGCCGGACACCGACGATCCGCAGATGCCTGGCAAGGTGGGCCTTCAATGCGTCGGCGGGATCGTTAACCATCTCGGTGCATTGACCGCAATAGGATGTTCAACCGTTAATTCCTATCGCCGGTTGTGGGATACCGGATTCTGGGCGCCGGTCTTTGCAGACTGGGGTTATCAGAACCGGACCACGGGTCTTCGAATCTCAGCGCCTGGACGTTTTGAGTACCGCGCGGTTGATTCCATGGTGAACCCGTACTTGATGGGATCCGCTCTTCTAAAGGCCTTTGAAGATGGCATAGATAACGACATCGACCCGGGGCAGCCGGAGAATCGGAATATTTATCAGGCTATGGAGGAAGGTAAGCAGGTGAAAAAACTCCCGATGTCACTCGGAGAAGCGCTTGACCGTCTTGCCCATGACGAGGTGATCAAGTCGGCGATGCCGGACGAGATGTACAAGGTGTTTCAATGGTACAAGAATGACGAATGGGAGCGCTTCATGCACACCACTACCGAGTGGGACATGAAGACCTATTTAGATTGCTTGCCGTAAAGAAGCGGAGTGAGTGGCGACAGTTGGAGCACGTCCGAGCGCTGCACAACCCCACTTAAAGCGAGTTTGAACATATGGAGGATTGGATAATATGTGTGGCATAGCTGGCCTTATTCACCGAGGTAAAAGCAGCAACGTGGGTCGTGAGTTAACGTCGATGCTGCAGTCCCTGAAGCACCGAGGTCCGGATTCCACCGGGTTCGCGCTTTATGGCAATCCGACATCCGGTGAGCACGTGGTGCGATTCAAGGTCGCAGAGCAAGAGGACATGAATCGGGGTTTCCAGATTCATCATCAAGTGAAGGAGCGCCGTGCTGAGGTTGATCGTCGGCTCGCCGAAATGGGCGCGAAAGTGATGCATCAGGAAGAAGCGACCGAGTACGCGTTTCGGTACACGCTTTCATTCGATGGTGATATGAAGCGGCTCGCCGATTACGTGGAAGATGTAGAAGGCGCTGAAATTCTCTCTATCGGCAACGCGCTTGAGCTGATCAAGGATCTGGGGGATGCTGGCAAGGTGTCGGGTCAATATGGATTGGGTGAATTTGGCGGCACGCATGCCATCGGCCATACCCGTATGGCCACGGAATCCGATGTCGACATACGGTCGGCGCACCCGTACTGGGCATATCCCTTTAACGATATCTCAGTCGTTCACAACGGCCAGCTGACCAACTACTGGGGATATCGTCGGAAGATGGAGCGCCGGGGTCATCGCTTTATGTCGAACTGTGACTCCGAGTTGATCGCTGTTTATCTGGCAGACCGAATGGAGCGGGGTGAAGAGCTTGAAGAGGCCATGCATCGATCCGTAGACGAGCTCGACGGCGTGTTCACATACGTCGTTGCCACCGCAGACAAGCTTGGAATGGCCAAGGATGTTATGGCAGCTAAGCCGATGGTTCTTTATGAAAGTGATGATTTCGTTGCGCTGGCATCTGAAGAGGTTGCCATTCGTAGCGTCTTCCCACATGAAATCGATACGTACGACCCGTATGAAGGAGAGGTGATGGTATGGCAGGCGTAGAGCAGACACATGAGTCATATGAACTCGGTATGCATACCGAGCAACTGAGCGGTAGAACCCAGCAGGTATTCTTCTCCGCAGAAGCATCGGATAACCTCGTTTATCCGTGGGCGCCCCAAGTGGATTTCGCCAAGACTGGCGAGATCGACGCAGAATCCATGGACCAGCGTCAGGTAAATCAGGAGATCCGCCGTCTGATGGAGGAGGGCGTTGGCACGATTACGGTCCGTAACCCCGGCGCCAAGCATTCCCTTGGGGTTGGGATACTCAGCCGCCTCAACCTGCATTTTGATGGCAGTCTTGGCTATTTCGGCTGCGGTCTTCTGGATGGTCCAAACGTCACCGTGAGTGGCCGTGTGGGTTGGTCTTGTGCCGAAAACATGATGTCGGGCACTGTGGTCATTAATAAGAACGGCGGCTCTACATTTGGTGCGGCGTTGCGCGGTGGCGATCTGGTGTGCAAGGGCGATGTCGGAAGTCGGACCGGGATCGACCAGAAAGGCGGCACGATCATCATCGGTGGCCGGACCGGTGCGTTCTCAGGGTTCATGATGCAACGAGGTCGGATGGTTATTCTTGGCGATGCCGGAAAGAATCTCGGCGATTCCATGTACGACGGCACCATTTATGTCGGAGGAGACATCGCCGATCTGGGCGTAGACGCAACCGAGTCTGAGATGACTGATCTCGACTGTCAGTGGCTGGATAGAAAGCTCTCGCAGTATGGACTCGAGGCGCCCAACGGAGCCAAGAAGATGACCAAGATTGTCTCCGGCAAACAGCTATGGAATTACGACAATCTTGAACCTTCCGAGAAGAAGCTGGTTCTTTAATCCACGCTCCTAGAAAAAAAGAGAAAAAACATGTCTACAAAGAGAAACACTTCAGTTATCGGGCGCAGCTTCATGTTCCCCCCAGAGGTAATCGACGATATCCATATCAAGGCGGAGCTCGGCCGTTATCGGATGCGCGGCTTTTCGCTGTTCAAGAAAATTCCGAGTTGGGATGACCTTACATTCCTTCCCGGCACGCTGACCCGTTTTGTCATTGAAGGTTACCGGGAAAAATGTCTCACCAAGACAGTGATTGGACCGCGCGCCAAACGCCCCCTGGAACTTGATATCCCCGTCTACATCACCGGAATGAGTTTTGGTGCGCTCTCCTATGAGGCCAAAACGGCACTGGCCCGTGGCGCCACGATGGCGGGTACCGCAACGTGTTCAGGCGAAGGAGGGATGATCCCAGATGAGCGCCGTTATTCGGAGAAGTGGTTTTATCAATGTATTCAGTCCCGCTATGGATTCAACCCTCACCATCTTCGTCTTGCGGACGGGTGCGAATTCTTTATTGGCCAAGGCTGCAAGGTCGGCCTCGGTGGCCACTTAATGGGCCAGAAGGTGACTGACCAGGTAGCGGAAATGCGATCGTTGCCCGCGGGTATTGACCAGCGCTCTCCCGCGAGACATCCGGATTGGCTTGGGCCAGACGATCTGGCGCTGAAGATCCAGGAGATCCGGGAGGCAACGAACTGGGAGATCCCGATCCAACTCAAGCTTGGTGCTGCCCGTGTCTATGACGATGTTCGCATGGCGGCCAAGACAGATCCTGATTCGATCTATATTGACGGAATGGAAGGTGGCACAGGAGCGGGACCGCATTTGGCCACTGAAGAAACTGGCGTCCCGGGTATTGCCGCGATTCGACAGGCGCGTAGGGCTCTTGAGGATGTAGGTAAATCAGGAGAGATCTCCCTCGTTTACGCCGGCGGCATCAGAAACGGTGGGGACCTGGCCAAGGCCTTAGCTCTCGGCGCAGATGCAGTGGCAATCGGTCATTCATCGATGATGGCGCTTAATTGCAACAAAGACATTCCCGAGGCGGACTTTCAGAAGGAGATGGGCGTTGAGCCAGGGTACTGCTATCACTGCCATACCGGCCGCTGTCCGGTGGGCGTGGCGACGCAGGATCCAGAGCTGCGCAAGCGTCTTGATCCAGATGCTGCAGCTGAGCGTGTGTACAACTTTCTGCATACGCTGGCAATTGAGTGTCAGATGTTGGCGCGCGCCTGCGGTAAAACCAACGTGCACTCTTTGGAGCCTGAAGATCTTGCGGCACTAACAATGGAGGCGTCTGCCCTGGCCCAGGTTCCGCTGGCTGGATCGCAGCACACCGTGGGCCGTCCGGACATGACCCGTTTCTGAGGATAGAAAAATGGCTTACGAAAAAGATATTGATCACTTCATCAAGGGCGATGGCCTCGATTCCGAAAGGGAAAAGACGATTGGTCAGCATATTGGCTATCGTTACGACGTAAATCTGGTGCCTGACTATGACCGGCTGACGCCCTTCCTCAAGAGCTATATCGAGACCATGGGCTGGAAAGATCTCAACTGGCTTGAGGATGTGCATATGGGCTACGAAGAAAATCGTCCCGCCGTGTTCGACCGAAATATCAACGGTTGGGTGACTATCCCGGCGGATATGCAGCTGCCGGATAATCAGCAGGATCGCGACATGATTGCCCGGGAGTTACTGATTAAGTTCCAGATGTCGCCGAGTCACCCGATGGTGGATCTTCGAAAGGCCTACGCAAAATTTTAGCTCGGACAAGATCCAGGCGATAAGGTCATAGACCCTGCCTAAGGCAGGGTCTATGAGGCGCCCTCGGGGGCCTCAGATAGCGCTAGAATTGGACCTCGCTCGAACGTGCGGGATAGTGAACTCGCCAGGACGCGCGTTAGCGCGGGGCAGACTGCACACACCTCTCAAAAGCAAGATCCGCTGCAACACACCAGCGGAACCTCCACAACTCGTTGAATAACAGGAACAGACATGGCCACCGTTCTAAGTGATATCGAAATCGCGCGCGCTGCAAAAACACAACCTATCAGTGAAATTGGCAGCAAGTTAGGGATCCCTGAGAATGAGTTGCTCACCTACGGCCCCACGAAGGCAAAGATCAGCAACGCTTTTATTCGCTCCCTTGAGAGCAAGCCCGACGGTCGTCTGATTCTGGTCACCGCGATCTCTCCAACCCCGGCTGGTGAGGGCAAAACAACAACAACGGTAGGCCTTGGTGATGGTTTAAATCGAATTGGAAAGAATGCGCTGATCTGTCTTCGCGAGCCATCCTTGGGCCCCTGTTTTGGTATGAAAGGAGGCGCAGCAGGCGGCGGTTATTCACAAGTGGTCCCGATGGAGGACATCAACCTGCACTTCACCGGCGATTTCCATGCCATCGGAGCTGCCCATAACCTTTTATCGGCTCTCATCGAGAACCATATTTATTGGAGCAATGAACTGGGAATCGACGCCCGTCGGGTGACGTGGCGGCGTGTTGTCGATATGAACGATCGCGCGTTACGAGACATCACCGTTGCCTTGGGTGGTGTGGCCAACGGATTTCCCAGACAGAGCGGCTTTGACATCACTGTGGCCTCGGAAATTATGGCCATTTTCTGCCTCGCAGAGGATCTAGAGGACCTGCAGCGTCGCCTCGGAAATATCATCGTGGGTTACACCCGTAACCGCGAACCTGTTCACGCCCGGGATTTGAAAGCCGAGGGCCCCATGACCGCGTTACTGCGCGACGCGTTTATGCCTAATTTGGTGCAAACCTTGGAAAACAACCCGGCGATTATCCACGGCGGACCCTTTGCCAACATCGCCCATGGCTGTAATTCTGTTCGAGCTACGAAGACCGCCTTGAAGCTGGCCGATTATGTGGTGACGGAGGCGGGCTTCGGTGCCGATCTGGGAGCGGAGAAGTTCTTTGATATCAAGTGTCGCAAAGCAGGGCTAAAGCCGGATGCGGTGGTTCTGGTTGCAACGGCACGGGCTCTAAAGATGCATGGTGGTGTTGCAAAAGATGATCTGAGTTCAGAAAACGTTGGCGCACTGACGGATGGCCTGGAGAATCTTGGCCGGCATTTGAGGAACATCGGCCAGTTCGGGGTTCCTGCTGTTGTGGCGATCAACAAGTTCATTTCAGATACACCGGCAGAAATCGAGGCGATTCGTGAGTTCTGCGCCAAGTTCGGCACCGAAGTGTTCGAATGCACCCACTGGGCTGATGGGGGAGCTGGAACGGAGGCGCTCGCAACGCATGTCGCCAAAATCGCTGAGTCCGGCAGCGCGCAATTTCGACCGCTGTATGACGATCACCTCTCCCTCTGGGACAAGGTACGTACGGTGGCCAGAAGCATCTATGGGGCCGACGACATTATTGCGGATAAGAAAGTTCGTGGACAGTTCGCTGAATTCGAAGAACGTTATAGCCACTTCCCGGTCTGCATGGCCAAGACTCAGTACAGCTTCTCTACCGACCCTAATCTGTTGGGCGCCCCGTCGGGCCATATGGTTCCGATTCGAGAATTGCGGCTGTCCGCCGGCGCAGAGTTTGTGGTGGCGATCTGTGGCGAAATTATGACCATGCCAGGTCTGCCTCGAGTGCCGGCAGCCAACAGTATCTTCGTCAACGATGAAGGTGAGATTGAAGGATTGTTCTAGCGGTCCCTACTGATGTCGGGTCGGACCTTGGGGTGGGACCTAGAAGAGGGCGCCGAAGCGTCTGAGCTACCTGCGGGCTTGGGGGCGCGGTCGATCGGTTGACGTCAGCAGCCGAAACTCCCTCGCGGTTACTGGCGGCGCCCGTCAGTCTTTCTTCCAAAGAGAGCGTGAATTACTTTAGACTGGTGTAGCACTCCGACCACTTTATCGTTCTCATCGGAGACCAGAACGGGATGCTGCTCGCTAAGTACCGCCTCGGCGACCGTTTCGATGATGGCATCCTTAGAAACCTTCAGGCCGCTGAGCGCTTCTGAACTCTTCACCGGGTCCATCACAGACTCAATCGTAAGGACTTTTTCCCGAGGCACGTCCTCGGTAAACTTTTTGACGTATTCAGTAGCCGGATTAAGAACGATGTTGGCTGGGGTGTCTAACTGTTCAATAACCCCGTCTTTCATGATAGCGATGCGGTCTGCCAGTCGAAGCGCCTCGTCAAAATCATGAGTAACGAAAAGAATGGTTTTGTTGAGCACGCTTTGCAGTCTCAGGAACTCGTCCTGCATCTCTTTTCGGATCAGCGGGTCGAGTGCGGAGAACGGTTCGTCGAGAAACCAAATGTCTGGCTCGACAGCCAGTGACCGGGCAATCCCTACACGTTGTTGCTGTCCCCCCGACAGTTCCCGAGGGAAGTAATTTTCACGGCCCTGAAGTCCAACCAGTTCAACCATGTCC
>JAYNKS010000015.1:0-5151 GCA_038111345.1 Gammaproteobacteria bacterium
ACGGCCTTAAGCTGTTCATCGCTAAGGTCAGGAAAAACGATGCTCCGCCCCACCGCCATATCCGCCATCAGCGAAGCCTCGCCGCCCGAGCAGCTCATGGAGCAAAGGCGATTACCCTTTAAGGGTCCGTGTACATGCAGGAGCTTTAGGGTCTCGACAAGGGTATCCAGATCCCGAACGCGGGCCATACCCAGGCGATCAAGCAGCGCGTTGGCTACATCATCGGCACCCGCCATGGACGCGGTATGCGACTGGGTAATCCGGGCGCCCTGGACACTGGCGCCGGATTTCACTGCGACGACCGGAAGGTTCCGCTCGTGGGCCCGACGCATCACTTTCTGAAGCATCGGAATATTGGTAAACCCTTCGATGTACAAGCCCACTGCACTGACGCGCCTGTCGTCAATCAGGGTATCAAGCGCTCCCGCGAGATCGGTCTGCGCCTGATTGCCGAGCGCGATGAGGTAGGCGATCGGAAGGCCACGCGCCTGCATCGTGAGATTGATGCCGATATTGCTACTTTGGGTCAGAATCGCGACGCCTCGCTCAACCCGCTCACTACCATGCTGATCTGGCCAGAGCAGTGCGCCGTCCAGATAGTTGATCACCCCGTAACAATTCGGCCCGAGAATTGGCATCGCTCCCGCCGCCATAAGCAGCGCCTCTTGCAAGGCCAAGCCATCGTCGACCTCGCCGAAGCCGGAGGCATAACAAACAGCTCCCCCAGCCGCACGCTCGCTGAGCTGCCGAATGATGTCGACCGTAAGGTGTCGATTAACGCCAACAAAACTGGCGTCTGGTGCCGACGGTAACTCCGCTACGCTCCGATAGCAGGGCAGGCCCTGCACCTCTTCAAGCGAGGGATGAACCGGCCAAATATCGCCGGCAAATCCCATCCGCTGGCATTGCCGAACGACCTCCCGAGCCTCGCGGCCGCCAAACACCGCGATACTTTTTGGCTGAAGCAGTCGTTCGAGGGTCAAGAGAGTGGTTTAGGTCCAGCGTGGCCGGAGCATGTCACGAGAGATGATGTGCCGCTGGATTTCGCTGGTTCCCTCCCAAATGCGCTCCACCCGGGCATCGCGCCAAATGCGCTCCAGCGGAAGGTCGGACATCAACCCCATGCCGCCGTGAATTTGAATGGCTTCATCAGCGATGAAGGCAAGCGTCTCGGTGGTAAAGAGTTTTGCCATTGCATAGTCGGTATCCGTTGCGCTTCCCTCGTCAGTCTTCCACGCCGCCTGGAGAGTTAATAACTCGGCCGCTTCCAAGCGAAGTTTCATCTCCGCGAGTTTGAACCCCACTCCCTGAAAGCGCCCAATGAACTGACCAAACTGCTTGCGCTCGGCTGCCCAGTCGATGGCATGTTCAAGGGCACGATGCGCGCGACCCAGACACATCGCTGCGACCTGAAGGCGTGTGGCCCCCAACCAGTCGTTAGCGACATTGAAACCGCAGTGCTCTTCGCCGAGCATTTGAGCGGCAGGAACGCGACAGTTATCAAACTCCAGAATACAGTTGTGGTATCCCCGATGAGAGACGCTGTGATAACCGCGCCGCACTGAAAAACCCGGCGTTCCTTTGTCCACCAGAAACGCGCTGATCAACTTGCGAGGCCCGCGAGCGGATTCCTCTTCGCCCGTCGCGGCAAAAAGGATCACAAAGTCGGCGAGGTCTGCATGACTGATGAAATGTTTGGTGCCGTTGATCAGGTAGTCGCTGCCATGCTTGTCCGCCCGGCACTGCATGGATCTCAGATCCGACCCTGCGCCGGGCTCGGTCATCGCCAGGCAGTCGGTTTTTTCTCCGCGGATGCAAGGGAAGAGGTAGCGCTCACGTTGATCACCCGAGCACGCCTGAAGGATGTTACTGGGACGACCCACCAGGTACTGAAGGGCAAAGTTAGCCCGGCCCAGCTCACGCTCAACCAATGAGAGAGATACGCAATCCAACCCGCCTCCGCCCAAAGCCTCAGGCATGTTTACCGCATAGAACCCTTTCTCGATGGCTCGCTCCCGAATCTGCTGAGCCAACTCCGGCCGGACCTCATCGGAGGCTTCAACTTCATCTTCATAGGGGTACAACTCTTTTTCGGCAAATGCCCGAGCACTCTCAACGAGCATCTGCTGTTCGGTGCTAAGCGAAAATTCCATTCTTTAATTCCGTTCTTCTCGAGTTTCTGTTTGTCGTTCAGCCTGCACCATATTCAGATTCAGGCGGCTTATCCCTTCGCCTGTTTCGCGGTCTGAATGCGGTGCTGATGGTCATTGAATACCTTGCCAGCTCCGAGGTTACGTTTTTGCAATGACTCAATGATGCCAATAAGCGCGTCGTCTCTCACCTGCTCCATCTCATCAATACTGAGATCACCGGCCAGGGTCTCACAGCCTTCATGCATCTTTTGAGCGAGCGCTTCTGTAATCTGCGGCGGCTCGAGTTTCGTCCAGGGGAATAAGGCGGGGTCAAAGTGTTTCAGAAACTGTCCCATGCCCCCGGGCTGGGCAGCCAGATGGAAAATCTGGCAAGCCCCCCACAGCGCCCACCTAAGGCCCGGGCCATACGCTATCGCCGCGTCCAGCTCAGCCGGCGTGGCCACGTCGTCGTTCACCAAATGCAGGATCTCTCGCCATAAAGCCTCCTGGAGACGATCAGACAAAAAGCCGGGGACCTCCGATCTAACCCGTAGCGGATACATGCCGATACGCTGGTAGAAAGCGACGGCCGCATCAAGACTTTCCGCGCTCGTGCGTTCTCCGCCCAAGACTTCAACCAGCGGAAGCAAATAAACCGGATTAAAGGGATGCCCCACAATAATTCGCCCGGGATGGACACATTGGGCCTGAAATTCGGTCGGTAAAAGTCCTGACGTACTTGACGCAATAATCGTGTCTTCTGACGCGGCTGCGTCTATCTGCGAATGAAGCTTCACTTTAAGATCAATTCGCTCAGGCGCGCTCTCCTGAATAAACTGGGAACCAGCAGCTACTTCCTCTAGAGAGCCACAGAATGTCAACCGATCTCTGGACGCATCCGGGAACAATCCGGTCCGCTCAAGAACGGGCCAGATCTGATCAATTTTTTTTCTCAATCGATCCTCGGCCCCCGACTCGGGATCACAGGCAAGCACGTCCAGACCCGCCGCCAGAGCGCGCGCTGCCCAGCCCGCCCCGATAATTCCAGAGCCCACTACACCGAATGTTCTGATATCGCCCATATCCCGTTTTCCCCAAGGAGTCCTCGTCATCTTAATAGTGAGACACGACCACTCGCCTGCCTGGAAGACAAGGCGCAAGCGACGTGCTATCCAAGGCTCGACAGCCTCTTAGGGGGCTCGAGCGGTAGCAAGCATTTTGCGCCAGATCGGCGCGAAAAAGAAAGGAGTCGGGTCGTCCGACCGTTGCTCTGGGGCGTGAGGCTAAGCGAACGCGGGATGCAAGAAACTGCTCTTGGGATCCGGACGGTCGCCATCAAACGCGACCCGTTCCCACCGGCCACTTTGCTTCACCAGCTCCCGTAAAAGTCCGTTGTTTAGCGCATGTCCGGACTTGTGGGCCGAAAACGATCCGATCAAGGGTCGACCGAGCAGATAGAGATCACCAATCGCGTCGAGAATTTTATGCTTCACAAACTCATCTCCGTATCTTAGCCCGTCGTCATTTATCACTCGGTGCTCATCCATGACAATCGCATTATCGAGACTGCCCCCTCGGGCAAGGCCTGCTTCCTGTAATGCTTCTACATCGCGTAGAAAGCCAAACGTCCGGGCGCGACTGACTTCTCTGGCGAATGATATTTCTGCCAGATCGACCGTGGCCCGCTGGGCCGATGACTGCATGGTGGGATGATCAAAATCGATACTGAACGTTACTTTAAAGCCATCGAAGGGCTCGAAGCGGGCCCACTTGTCGCCGTCACGTACCTCGATTGGTTCGGTGATCCGGATAAATTCTTTGGCTGCGCTCTGGAGTTCCACGCCAGCCGATTGAATCAGGAATACGAACACCGCAGCACTGCCATCCATAATCGGCACTTCGTCTGAGTCCAATTCAACAATCGCGTTGTCTATGTGAAGCCCCGCAAATGCTGACATCAAATGCTCGACGGTGGAGACGCGCACGCTGTCGTATTCCAGTGTCGTGGACAGTCGCGTGTCTCGTACATGTTCAAGCGACGCCGGGATCTCTGCCACCGGATCAAGATCAACCCGACGGAAGACGATCCCTGTCCCAACGGGTGCCGGTCGAAGGGTGAGAAAGACCTTTTTTCCGGTGTGAAGTCCCACACCGGTCGCACCGATCACATTTTTTAGCGTGCGCTGACGAATCATCAATCTTCCGTAAATCCCGCTTTTTGTCGGTGAATTACCCTGCCGGCGGGAAGTTTACACAGAAATATCAGCGATTAGAACGCTTTTTGAAATTATTTCACCCTTTTTTTTGCATAATTTTCGGAAGACCTGATTTTTTCTAACCTACTGTTTTTTATGTGTTTTCGACTAATCCGCCTGTCGCCGCAAAAAAGCGGGTACGTCGAGATACTCCATATCGACCGCGGCGTTGCCCTGAGTGTTTAGATCACCCGCAGTGCGCGGCCGGCGGCGAATTACCGTCGGTTGGTCGTAATCCACGTCTTCGGGGCCTGCCTCTTCATAATCGCCACCCTGAACAAGGGTCATCTGGGGTGCCTTGCGGATCCCGGTTGCCACCATGGTGACACGCAGATCGCCTTCCATCTCTGGATCCAGGACGGTTCCAATGACGACTGTGCCGTCTTCCGAGGCGTACTCATTCACAATCTCTCCGACCTGAGCAAATTCCTCCAGTTGCATATCCGGACCTGCAGAGACATTAACCAGAAGGCCTTTTGCGCCATGAATATCAACTTCCTCGAGCAATGGGCTAGACACTGCGCCACGAGCCGCCTCTATCGCACGATCCGGTCCTGATGCCGTCGCCGATCCCATCATGGCAACTCCCATTTCTGACATGACGGTCCGCACATCAGCAAAGTCAACATTGATAAGGCCTGGCCGGGTGATGAGCTCCGAGATGCCCTGAACCGCGTTAAAAAGAATCTCGTTCGCTTTTGCAAAAGCATCCAGCAACGTCACGTTGCCGCCCATCACCTCCAGGATGCGCTCATTGGGAATCA
>JAYNKS010000015.1:5161-17883 GCA_038111345.1 Gammaproteobacteria bacterium
CGTCCGCTGCTTCGATACGCTTTTTCCCTTCGAATTTAAAGGGTCGTGTCACCACCGCAACAGTCAAAATACCCTTCTCCCTGGCCAACTGCGCGATCACCGGTGCAGCGCCCGTTCCCGTCCCGCCGCCCATGCCAGCGGTAATAAACACCATGTCTGTGCCGTCGAGAGCAGCCGCTATCTTGTCGCGATCCTCTGTGGCTGCCTGACGCCCCACTTCAGGATTCGCTCCAGCCCCGAGGCCACGTGTTAAGCCCTCACCTAACTGCATGACTTTTGCCACACCCGATCGATGCAGGGCCTGTGCATCGGTATTGGCATTAATGAATTCAACGCCATCGAGATGTGCTGAAAGCATATGATCGACTGCATTGCCGCCGCCTCCACCGATTCCAAGTACCTTGATAACGGCCTGTCGACCGGAAACTTCCATGAGTTCAAAAGGCATAGCGTCTCTCCTGTTGTGAAGGTGTAAATGAAAAAATTAAGGTCGAGCCAAATGAGCGACTACGCCCCATTAACCCGTTTGCAAAATGGTTGCCCTGCCAGATCAAGCGTCCTCTCCCCGGGTTTGCAAGAACCAGCGCTTCATTCGACCGAAAAGCTCCGACGGCTGGGAGGGCGCTGAGCGACCTGCCCTATGGCCCGGTCGGTTCTGGTGCCGTTGACCAAAGAGAATGAGTCCCACGCCCGTCGAAAAGGACGGGTTACGCACGACATCGCTTAAGGCGCCTACATACTGGGGGACACCGAGTCGCACCGGCATATGAAAAATCTCCTCGGCAAGATCAACCATCCCAGTCAACTTTGCGCTGCCGCCGGTGAGCACAATCCCGGTGCCGAGAAGCTCCTCATAACCGCTTCTACGCAGCTCAGCCTGAACAAGCAGAAACAGTTCTTCAACCCGTGGCTCAATAACATCGGCCAACGTAGTCCGGGCTAGTTTTCGAGGCGCTCGCTCGCCCACGCTGGGCGTGTCAATCATTTCGCCCTCGGGGGCCAGATGGACAAGCGCGCTACCGTATTTCTTTTTTAACTCCTCAGCCGCCTGAGTAGGCGTACGCAACGCGACCGCAATGTCGTTAGTAATCTGATCACCGGCGATAGGGAGAACGGCCGTGTGCCGAATAGCGCCATCGGTAAACACCGCAATGTCCGTCGTGCCGCCACCGATATCAACCATGCAGACGCCGAGCTCTTTTTCATCTTCATCAAGGACCGCGTAACTGGATGCAATCTGCTCCAACACCACGTCCTCCACCTCGAGCCCGCACCGCGTGATGCATTTCATGATGTTCTGTGCTGCGCTAACGGCGCCCGTGATGATGTGCACTTTCGCCTCTAAGCGGACCCCACTCATCCCGATCGGCTCTCGAACCCCCTCCTGCCCATCGATGATGAAATCCTGAGGCAGGATATGCAGAACACGCTGATCATTCGGAATGGCCTGGGCCTGAGCCGCATCAAGCACACGCTCGACGTCCTCGGCGCTGACCTCGTCGCGATTTTTGATCGCGGCGACCCCATGTGAATTCATGCTATTGATGTGGGCGCCCGCGATTCCAGCGTAGACGGAGCTGATACGGCATTCCGCCGTCAGCTCGGCATCCTCTATCGCTAACTGGATCGATTGCACAGTAGAGTCAATGTTCGCGACCACCCCCTTACGGAGACCGCGCGAGGGGTGCTGGCCTACACCAAGAATTTCTATTTCGTCGTTTTCCTTAACCTCCGCCACGACAGCAAGAATCTTTGATGTGCCGATATCCAGGCCGACGATAATTTCATTAGCCGCTTTTCTGCTCATAGCCATTTCTCAGTCCTGACGCGTCGTTAGCGAGGCCAGTTGGTAACCCTCTTGATTCGCATCGTCTATCCAGCGAACCGCAAATCCATTGGCGTATCGCATATCGACCCGGGAAATAAATCCTGCTCTGCTGGCAAGCGCACTCTGATAACTATCCGCAAAACGCGCTACCTTCTGTTGGATGTCCTCTCGTCCCAACAACACCCTAAAAGCCGGTCTCGAGGACGTCGGCTTAGCAACTAATTCCATCTCCCAGCGGCCAGCAGGACTGACTGATAATCGCTGGGGCAAAAGACCAGCTGCGGTGAGCGGAACCAATATCGAGCGAAATGTCTCGGCCAGTTCGTTCTGGTATCGCGCAGGTCCTTCGAGGACGGGAGGCACCTCCAGCATATATTCCGGAGGCAAGTTGATAAATCGAGCGCTCGAAACCGCGCCTGGCACCCCCCACTCGTGATACTCGGCGCGCGCATGAGTCTCGTTGATTTCAATGGCCAGCGTATCAGGCCACACGCGTCGAACCACCGATTGGTATACACCCGGTAACCGTTCCAGCTTCGTTTCGATTCTCCGCAGATCGACGTTTAAGTAGTTGCCAGTAAGGCTCCGCCACGCCGCACGCTCAACCATCCCGCGATCCACCACATCCAGAGAGGTGGTCACGTCAACGCGCTGAATCGTGAAATACCCTGACCGGACAACACGATCCACGCCCAACGCCAGCGCAATCAAAACGACGAACCCCGCAAGAACAGGCCACGTCCGTCTTGCGACGCCCGTACCCGCTGACCCGTTGTTCATCCGCTGGGCGCTTCCACCGGTACCCATTTTTGACATGTCAGGCCGTAAATCAACCATCGTTTGTTCCCACGATACGAATCTCAGTCTCGAGACGAATTTCATGATGTTGAAAAACGACCTGCTGTATTTTTTCGATCAATTCTTCAATATCACTAGCCCGAGCTCGCTCATCATTCACGATGAAATTGGCGTGTCGGGTCGAGACAGATGCGCCACCCAATCGCAACCCTTTCAGTCCCGCGGCCTCGATCAGTCTTGAGTCAAAATCACCAGGCGGATTTTTGAACACCGATCCGGCGCTCGCTTGCCCGATAGGCTGGCGCCTTCCCCTTTCCTCAAGCAGCGAGCGAACCACCTCAGACCCATTGGATTCCTGGCGGCCTGGGAAACTAAAGGTGGCGCCGGTGAACCACCGATCTTCGGCAAGACCTACATCGCGATAGGAAACGGCGAACCGATCGCTCGACTCCTCCGAGATATCACCCGCGCGATCGATCACCCGAACTTGTCTGACGTACTGCCACGTCTCTGATCCAAAGGCGCCTGCGTTCATGCGGAGCGCCCCACCGACCGTCCCCGGGATTCCGGCAAAAAATTCAGCGCCCTCGAGCCCCCGTTGATTAGCAACGCGCGACAGGCGGGCGCAAGACACCCCAGATTGGGCAAATACGCGGCCATCGGTCACGTTTAATTCCCTTAAACCGCGATGGCCGGCAATGACCGCGCCTCGGTACCCCCCATCACGCACCAGCAGGTTACTGCCCAACCCAACCCAGAGCACTGGCATCTCAGGATCCAACTCAGCGAGAAAGCGGGCGATATCCGCCTCGTCCACGGGTTCGAAAAAATACTGCGCCGGTCCACCCACCTTCCAACTGGTATGCGCAGACATCGGTTCGTCGAGGCGGACTTGACCGCGCACCGATTTAAATTGCACTGTCTCGATCATTCTTTTGCTTGCGGTATTCACCCGAAGGTCCCTTCGTGGAGCCTCACCGGCGAAATCATTTCACGGGAAACCCGACCGATATCGCCCGCGCCCAGTGTCAGAACCACATCGTTGTCTTGAAGGAGCGGCAACAACGTCTCCTGAAGTCGGTCAATGCGCGGCACAAAAATCGGATCCGTACCGCCACGCGCCCGAATCGCTCGACACAGCGAGCGCCCATCTGCAGTGGCGAGCGGTTTTTCTCCAGCCGCATAAACTTCTGCAACCACCAAACAGTTCACCTGACTTAATAACGCGCTGAAATCGTCCATCAAGTCTCGCGTTCGGGAAAATCGATGCGGCTGGAACACCACCACTTTTCGGCGGTCCGGCCAGCATCCCTCAGCGGCCGCCAATGTGGCTTCGATCTCACGGGGGTGATGCGCGTAATCATCCACAAGAAGCGCTCGACCCTTCGGAAAACGGATATCGCCCAGCATCTCAAACCGTCGCCCGATCCCGCCAAATGCCGCAAGGCCCTGCTGAATCGCCGCGGGGCTAATGCCCACCTTGTCCGCTACGGCAATGGCGGCCAGCGCGTTTTGAACGTTGTGCAGGCCAGGAAGAGCAAGCTCTACGGAAAAACCGTCGGCTCCAGCAGCCGTCACGTCAAAGTGCATATGAGACCCGACCGACCGAACATTGACGGCACGGTAATCAGCGCTTTTTTCCAGCCCGTAACTGACGACGGGTCGCAACACATGAGGTCTGAGCCGCTCGATGACGGGATCATCCGTACACAGAATGGCCAAGCCATAAAACGGAAGGTTATGGATAAAGCGAAGAAAGGTCTCCTTCAGCTTTTCAAAATCACCTTCATAGGTGGCCATATGATCGTTATCGATATTGGTAACGACCGCGATATGTGGCTGAAGATGCAAAAAAGACGCATCGCTTTCATCAGCCTCCGCAATCAGCCATTGGCCGTTGCCCAACCGCGCATTGCCCGCCTCGCTTTTTACCAAACCGCCCACCAGGAACGTCGGGTCCAATCCCGCCTGCGAGAAAACGGCCGCAATCAAGCTGGTGGTCGTGGTCTTTCCATGGGTACCGCCTACGGCAATACCGTTTCGGAAACGCATTAATTCACCCAACATCTGTGCTCGGGGGACAACAGGGACCCCGGCTTCTTTGGCCCGAAGCACTTCAACGTTGTCCTCGCGGATGGCGTTCGATACCACCACCACATCAGCGCCCTTTACGTTGGCGGCATCATGGCCAATAAAGATCTGCGCGCCCTTGAGCATGAGCGATCGCGTCGTCGCAGATTCGATCTGGTCGGAGCCACTGATCACGTACCCTTGATCAATCAGGACCGACGCGATGCCGCTCATTCCAGCACCGCCTACACCCACGAAATGCACGTGACGCACAAACTCACGCATGGGCGACCTCCAGACAATGACTCATCACCGTCTCAGTCGCATCAGATCGGGCAAGGCTGCGTGCCGCTGTGGCCATTTTTTGCAGCAGGGGTCGGTCACCAAACAACACATCGACCTCTCGAGACAGTCGAGATAGATCAAGATCCTTCTCTTCAATGACAATGGCTGCTTTTGCGTCCAACAGAAACGAAGCATTTACAAACTGGTGATCGTCCGCAGCAAAGGGGTAAGGAATCAAAATCGCCGGTAGCCCGACTGCGCAGACCTCGCTCACGGTCATTGCGCCCGCCCGGGCAATCACGAGATCGGCCTGCGCATAAGCGCCTGCCATGTCGTCGATAAAGGGCGCCACCGTTACCTGTAACGACAGCGCGTCATACGTCGCCCTGACGTGGACCTCTTGACCAGGCCCACTCTGATGCAGGATCCGCAAATTCTCTGCGCAGACACATTGGGCCAGAGCCACGGGAACCGATTGATTAATCGACCGGGCACCCTGACTGCCTCCCAGAACTAAGACTCGAAGGCCTGGTGCTTCCCCCAGTCCTCGATCAGCAGGCGCGGCTATCGACGCTATCTCGGGGCGGACCGGATTGCCTGTCCAGATGGCAGATGCGGGTAATTTCTCTGCCGTTGAGAAACCGGTCAGTATTTTTTGGGCAAGCGGCGCGAGTAGCCGATTGGTGAGACCGCCACGGGCGTTTGCCTCATGGATCACCAGGGGGCGTCTGAGCAACCAAGCCGCAAGCCCACCGGGGCCGGCTGCGAACCCACCCATACCCAACACCACGCCGGGCTTGAATCGTCGAATGATTTTTATGGACTGTGCTATTGATCGCAGCAAGAGCCATGGCATGGCAATCTTTTTGCGCCAAGACGTCCCCATCCATGCGCTGACATCGAGACATTCCAGGTGCAGGCCGGCGGCCGGCACCAAACGATGTTCGAGCCCCCGCTCAGTGCCCAACCACACGACATCCACGCCGCGTTTTTGAAGAGAGAAGGCGATGCTCTACGCCGGATTATCGTGGCCCCCGGTTCCACCTGCCATGATCATGACCCTGATCAACGCCTCCTCACCGCGGTGTCGGAGAGACTCTGCTGTACGGCGAGAATGAGCCCCAGTGCCAATCCCTGAATTAACATGCTGCTGCCGCCGTAACTCATCAGCGGCAGCGTCAGTCCTTTTGTTGGTACTAATCCGAGATTCACAGCAAAATGAAAAAGCGCCTGGACCACGATCAGAAGACCGATGCCTTGGGAAAGACGAGCGCCAAAAAACTCACCGGCCAAAGCAGCCCTTCTAGCAAGATCAAAAATACGCCACAGAATGACGGCGTAGAGTCCGAGCAGGAAAAGCAAACCTATCAAGCCCAACTCTTCGCCGATCACGGCGACCAAAAAATCGTTACTGGCGTGGGGCAAATAGAAAAGCTTTTGCACGCTGGCGCCCAGTCCCACGCCAAACCACTCTCCACTTCCGAGCGCAATCAAGGCCTGAACGAGTTGAAACCCCGAACCGTAAGGATCTGCCCAAGGATCCAGAAAACTGTACACACGCTGCATACGGTAAGGAGCGGCCAGAATGAGAACCGCCACCGCACAAACGGCAACAGCGATGGCGCCAAGGATATATCTCAAGCGCGTGCCACTCAGGAACATGAGTCCCAACGTCGTCATCATGATCACGGCAGTACAGCCGAGGTCTGGCTCAAGCAACAGTAGCGCGCCAAGCGTGCCCACCACAACGGTGGGCTCTACGATGCTGACCCGAAACGAATCCATTGCCTTTGCGTGGCGAACAAAATGATCGGCAAGAAACAGAACCACCAGTACTTTGATTAACTCGGACGGCTGAAAACGCATCACCCCAAGCGGAAGCCAACGGGAACTGCCATTGACCTCATGGCCAACTCCGGGAATCAATACCAGCACGAGAAGCAGCGTGCCGAATCCGAGAAGCCAGCGATTGGCACGACGCCAGATCGACAGCGGAACGGATGCGGTGAGCACACCGAGTGCCAGCGCCAGCGTAATGCTAAATAGATGCCTAAGAAGAATTTTGAATCCACCTGTGACCCCGCCGTGGGTGCCGATGGCGGCCGAGAACACCATTACCGTGCTGAACGCGAGAAGACCACCAACCGCTAAGAGCAAAATAGGGTCGATCGCGTGAGATCGGAACGGCAGCCGCAGCGGCAGCGTTGCACTGGTCATTCAGCCCACTCCTTGACCAGCGCGCGGAAGGTATTCCCCCGGTCCTCGTAGTTTTTGAACATGTCGAAACTGGCGCAGGCGGGAGAAAGCAGCACCGCGTCTCCCGGCTGGGCCCAGCGTGACGCCAGTCTAATAGCGTGTGGAAGGTCATCTGCCAGAGTGACCGGCACCCGATCCTCAATGGCAGCGGCTATCTGAAGCCGATCCTCACCAATAAGAAGCACCTGGCGCGCGTACCGCTGAATGACCTCCGCCAGAGCGCTGAAATCCGCACCTTTTGACTGACCGCCTGCGATCAGAACCACAGGCCGCTCAATGCCGACAAGTGCCGCGATGGCCGATCCCGGATTGGTGCTCTTCGAGTCGTTAACCCAGACAATCTCATCTTTTTCAAGAACACATTCGCAGCGATGTGGCAAACCCGTGAATGCCGTCAATCGCGAGCGCATCGGCGCGCTGATGGGATAGCCCGCCGCTTCAACGAGAGCAATTGCTGCAAGCGCGTTTAATACATTGTGCCGACCCATCATCCCTAATTCATTGACCGCCAGAAGCGGCTCTCCACCGCGGACCAGCACTTCGACGCCGGCTTTGAAACCCAGACCATAGTCCACCTCCCGCGGAGGGGGACTCAGCCCAATGGTGACGTCGGTTGCGCCTGACCACTCCTCATCCCGCGTGCATGCGGGGTCATCCCGATTAAGAATCGCCGACTGCGCGCCCATCAGGACTCGGCGTTTCGCTCCCACATAGGCGACAAAAGAAGGGTATCGATCCATATGGTCGGCCGAGAGGTTCAGGATCGCTGCCGCTTTCGGCCTGAGGGAAGAAGTGGTCTCAAGCTGAAAACTGGATAATTCGAGCACCACAACATCCAGGGACTGATGAAGCAGAAGATCAAGTGCTGGCGTGCCGATGTTTCCACCGACGCCCACGTTGAGGCCGTGAGCGCTCAGCATATCGCCCACCAACGTCGTGACCGTCGTCTTCCCGTTTGAGCCGGTGATCGCAATGATTGGGGCGGGACATACACGAGCGAACAGTTCGATATCGCCCACGATCTCGATGTTTCGTGCCTGCGCCTCACGAAGGATTGGCTCACTCATCGACAGTCCAGGGCTGGCCACCACCAGATCGACTCGATCCAGACAGTCGAGGGAAAAATCACCGCAGTGGATGGGAATCTTCGGACACGTTTTTTGCAGAGCCTCTCTGAATGGCGGCTCGACTCGACTGTCCTGCACCTCAACCGAGATGCCTTGCCCAGCGAGGTATTTGGCCACTGAGCATCCTGTTTTTCCCAATCCCAAAACCACGACGTGCTGCCAGGGCATCGGCTTCAGATTGATGGCGAGAGCGCTATTCATCAAAACCTCATCGCACCTTCAATGTGGCTAGCCCGATCAACACCAGGATCAAACTGATAATCCAAAACCGCACGGTTACCTGAGGTTCTTGCCAGCCTTTTTGTTCGAAATGATGATGCAGTGGAGCCATTCGAAAAATGCGCTTCCCAATAAGTTTGAAAGACGCGACTTGGAGCACCACCGATATGGTCTCGATGACAAAAAGCCCTCCCATGATCGCAAGCACGATTTCCTGGCGAACAATGACCGCCACCGTTCCCAGAGCCGCGCCGATCGAGAGCGCGCCGATATCGCCCATGAAGATCTGCGCGGGGTACGTGTTAAACCAAAGGAATCCAAGTCCCGCACCCACCAAAGCGGCGCAAAACACCAACACCTCACCGGCGCCTGATATGAACGGGATGCCGAGGTATCCGGAAAACACCGAGTGGCCTGTCATATAGGCGAATACGCCGAGCCCGCCCGCGACCAGCACGCTGGGCAGTATTGCCAACCCATCAAGACCGTCCGTCAGGTTCACGGCATTACTGCTACCGGTGATCACGAACCAGGTCAGCAAAATGAATCCAAATCCCAATTCAACCGCCACATCTTTGAAAAGAGGGACGATCAGAGCGGTCTCCGCTGCAGATTGCGCCGTCACATAAAGCGCGACCGCGGCAACGAATGCAGCGAGGCTTTGCCAGAAGAATTTCTGCTTCGAACTGATACCGCGCGAATGGGCCCGGGTGATTTTGGTGTAGTCGTCCAACCAACCGATCGCTCCAAATGCGATAGAGATAAAGACCACGACCCAAATGAAGCGATTGCCAAGATCGGCCCAAAGCAAAGTGGACAACAGGACGGCGGCAATGATCAGGACGCCGCCCATTGTTGGCGTATTTTTTTTCTGTAAATGGGTGCTCGGCCCATCATCACGAATCGGTTGTCCTGCGCCAATCTTTTCAAGCCTTCGGATGAGAGCAGGGCCCACGACAAAACTGAACAACAAAGCTGTTAGGACCGCACAAATAGCCCGAAAAGACAGATACCGAAAGACGTTAAACGCGCTGAACTCGGCAGCCAACTGCTCAAAAAGCATTTTCAACATGCGATCGCTCCTTCCTGAGAAGCGCATACCAGCGCATTTGCCACCTGCTCCATTCGAGCAGATCGAGATCCCTTAATCAGAACCGTCAAACCGGGACTTAGCATCGGTCGAGCGGCACGAATCAGGTTGTCTGTACTCTCGAAGGTCTGCCCGGACTCGCCAAAAGCGTCAGCAGCCAAACCAGCGAGCTCGCCACAAGCAAACAATGTGTCAATTCCCGCATCGCGAGCCTCACGGCCAGCCGCTCTATGCAGTTCCTCGGCTCTTTCACCTAGTTCTGCCATGTTTCCAAGAATTAGCATTTTGCGACCCGATCGACCGGCGAGGGTCTTGATGGCGGCTCGCAGGGAGGCAGGGTTGGCGTTGTAGGTATCGTCAATCAGGCTCGCGCCTCGACTGCCCGCGCGAACCTGCAGGCGTCCGGGCTGAGCGTTCATCGCCTCAAGCCCCGAGCGGATCTCGCTTGAACTGCAACCACACGCCCATGCCGCACTCGCTGCCGCCAGCGCGTTAAGCGCGTTGTGGCGACCCAGCAAGTTAAGATGAATCTCAATCGATTCATCCGGGAGGCTCAACTCGATCAGCTGGCCATCCTCTGTAGCGCTTACCTGACCACCGACCCGAGAACGACTGTTCAGTCCAAACGTAATCGTCTGAAACGCACGGGTTCTAGCCACCCAATAGGCCGCAAAGCGATCATCGGCGTTGATAATCGCGGTCCCCCCCGTCTGCAATCCATTAAAGATCTCAGCTTTTGCCCTGACAATCTCCGACAGGCTGCCGAGCCCCTCGAGGTGCGCCAGGGCTGCGTTCGTGATCAGCGCAACGGTCGGCCGGACAATACGGGTCAGGTAATCAATTTCGCCGGGATGATTCATCCCCATCTCGACCACCGCAAAGCGATGATCCGCGCGGACACCAAGCAACGTAAGGGGCGCTCCCAGATGATTATTGAAGTTGCCCGGACTGGCATAAACTGAACCCGCTTGTGCGAGTATCGACGCCACCATTTCCTTTACGGTGGTCTTGCCGTTGCTCCCGGTAATGCCCACGACCGGAATATTCAGTCGATTCCTCCAGAACGCCGCCAACTTTCCTAGCGCCCTAACGGGGTCATCCACCACGATTCCCGGGAGCGTTCCGCCATGCGGTCGTTGACTCAGAACCGCGACGGCACCCGCCTTTTCTGCATCGGGCACATAGTCAAGTCCTCGGACCCGCTCGCCATCGATGGCCACGAAAAGCGCACCAGGGCTTAAGGTTCTCGTGTCAATACTGACGGAAGAAAACTCCCTATCCCCCGACGTCAAACGACCGTCCACCACGTTGGCGAGCTCGCGAAGACTTAACATGGCCTTGCTCCCAAGATCGCCTCAGCCACAGATTGATCATCAAAAGGAAGGACCTGATCGCCTATAACCTGATGAGACTCATGACCCTTGCCAGCAATCACAATGAAATCCCCTTGGCGAGCCTCGCGGATCGCGTAGGCGATGGCCTCGCGCCGCTCAAGAATCTCCGCATCCGGCGGTCTGTTCATGCCTGCCCGAATCTGCGAGAGGATAGATTCCGGGCGTTCCCCTCTGGGATTGTCATTCGTTAGCACCACGTGATCTGCAAGTCGGGAGGCGAGTCGACCCATCTCGGGCCGCTTTCCACGGTCACGCTCACCGCCGCACCCAAAGACGCACCATAGCTTCCCACTTGCCATCTGCCGGGCGCTCACAAGCAACGCTTCCAGAGCGCCAGGGGAGTGCGCATAATCAACCGCTACGATGGGCTGATTCGAAGAAGCCGCGCGACAGACCATCAATCTCCCGTATACCGGCGTGAGTTTTGGCATCACCTCGTTAATCCGGGTAACGTCAAATCCCTTTGCGATGAGCATCGAAATGACCGCCGTCAAATTTTCGACGTTAAAACGGCCTTTCAGTGGAGAAGAAAACACCACTTCCCCTTTGGGTGTCGCGATCGTAAGAGATAGACCCCCATCGGTGATGCGCTCTTTGAGCGGATAAACATCGGCGCGCTCATCACGTCCAAAGGTCAGCACCTCGCAAAGCATCCCTCTGCTTGCGAATCGCTCACCCGCGGCATCGGCAATGTTAATCACAGCGTGCTTCAATTCTTTTCGTTGAAAAAGCAGGAGCTTGGTCTGTTCGTAAGCCTCCATCGTCTTGTGATAGTCCAGATGATCCTGACTTAAATTAGTAAAGGCTGCGGTGTCAAAGCGTGTCCCCTCAATCCGCCCCTGATCGAGGGCGTGGGAGGAGACCTCAAGGCACACGCTTTGTGCGCCACGTTCTACGAGGCTATGAAACTGCGATTGCAGGGTGATCGGATCCGGCGTCGTCAGCCCGCCCGGCGCCAGATCGCCCGGGAAACCCCACCCCGCGGTCCCAATGACAGCCGCTCGGGTGCCTAGAAGGTTCAAAGCTTGCGCCAGTAATGTGGAACAGGAGGTCTTTCCGTTGGTGCCCGTCACACCGATCACGCAGAGGGTGTGTGAGGGATAACCAAAAAAACGACTGGCAATGGGTCCTATCTTCTTTTTGAGATTTTCGATCTGCAAGCAGTAGCCTTCACTCATCCGCTTGAAGCCCCCCGCGCCCTCGACAACAGCGGCCACGGCACCGGCGTTGAGCGCCTCCCTCGCGAAATCTTGGCCCCTGCATTTGTGGCCATCAACACCAAAGAAAAGACTGCCCGGGACCACGTTGCGGCTATCGAGCGCCAGACTCTCAACAGGCTTCAGAGCCAGATCCATGGATACCGATGCAAAACCCGAGAGAAGGTCGCCCAAGTTTCTGCTCGGTGACGAAGTGGCCGATGTCATCATGAAGCGTCTGCCGGTGTCGCGACGGTCCGACCGACTACCGTAATAGTCGAAGCGTCTTCACTATCTGGCTTGATTCCATGAACACGCAGCGCGTCCGAGATAATTCGGGCAAACACGGGAGCCGCCACCTCGCCCCCAAAGTACGAACCCTGGGGCTCATCAACCATTACCGCGAGAACGAATCGAGGATTCGACACGGGGGCAAAGCCAACAAAAATAGCCTGATAC
>JAYNKS010000016.1:0-17868 GCA_038111345.1 Gammaproteobacteria bacterium
CTCGTACAGCGTCACCGAAGACGATCTTCGTGCACTGTTCACAGAGTTCGGAGATGTATCGAGCGCCAAATTAATTATCGACAGAGACACCGGCCGATCCAAAGGTTTCGGCTTTGTCGAGATGGCCAGCAATGACGGTGGCAAAAAAGCTATCGACGCGTTGCATGGTCGTGAAGTCAGTGGCCGAGCGATGACCGTTAACGAAGCGCGTCCTCGCGAAGACCGTCCCCGTCATGGCGGGCCCGGTGGCGGCGGCCGTGGTCCGGGCGGTGGTGGTCGTGGCGGCCCCAACCGCAATCGGGATCGCTACTAATCGCTCAACCGTTGTTCTTCTGATCGCAGCGATGCGTTTTCCCGGTCAACCGCAAAACAACGCATCGCTGCCGATCCAGATGCTTCCCTCGCCGGTGAGCATCGATCATGACTGACTCGCCCCGCTCTTTTGGGTCCCGCCTGATGCAATGGCTGGGCCTGCAGCAACAAGCCATCGCGCTCACAGAACTTGCCATTGCCGCTGTTGGCAGCGTCATAGCGATCGGCGTTGTGTTTGCTGTAAGTGACTATCTGCCGCACGGCGATCACCCGCTGATTGTGGCATCCACCGGCGCCTCAGCCGTGCTGATCTTCGCCGTTCCGCATGGTCGACTCTCGCAACCCTGGCCGGTGATCGTCGGACATTGCCTGTGCGCAGTGATTGGCGTCAGTTTTGCACAATGGATAGGTACCGGCCCGCAAACCGCGGCAATTACCGTTGGAGCCTGTATTGTCGCGATGGGGCTTTTTCGCTGCGTGCACCCCCCAGCGGGCGCCACGGCGCTCACCGCTGTGCTTGGGGGGCCAGACATATTAGAACTGGGTTATCTCTTTGTGATATCGCCCGTGTTGATCAACATGCTCACCCTGGTTGCGATCGCGATCCTTCTGAATCTTCCCTTTCGCTCGCGCCAATACCCGGTCAATAGACCCTGGCTGCCGAAAGAACCTCTGGGATAAATCTGCGCAGGAAGGCTCGACCGTCAGGCCGAGATACGAAGCGTGTCCTGATGAGCAAGGTCTTCTTTGTGGTCGACGTCTCGCAAAACCGCATCATCGGTCATCGGCACCTCGACCACTGACGTAGCAAGGCTGTCAAAAAGACAGCGCGCCAGATCGTCTCCCGTCAAGCCTAACAGCTCGCCAAACCACGCCCGCGGAAACAGCACCGGGTGGCCGCGCCTGCTCCCGAACGTAGCGACGCGAACCGCATGGGGATTAAAGCCATCGATTAACCGGTCAATCTGCTGGCTTCGCACCCACGGCATATCGCCGAGACAAAGCACCACGCCATCGAGATCCGGCGCAAGCTCGCGCACGCCCGCTGAAATTGAGGTGCTGATGCCCGAGGCATAGTCCGGGTTATGAATCCAGTGAACCGGACGCGCATGGAGCACCTGATGCAGAGGCGCTTGATCATGCCCGGTCACCACATGCACCGCATGGACCGAGGAGCCCAAAGCGGCATCGACGGCGTGCACTACCACCGCTTTGTCTTGCCAGGGTAGAAGAAGTTTGTTGGGGCCGCCCGCTCGGAGGGACCGACCCGCCGCCAGCACCAGAGCGTCGATTCTTGGCACCTTCATCGGTTAACCTCTCTGCCTCTTTAGCATTCGGGTCTCGTTATCGTTTCTTAGAAACGTGTGCGATAGCGGTTGCCCGAATTACAGCGCGCCTTTATCGAAGAGTCAAATGTCTGTCGAACCAGTGACATGCGACTCCGCCCGTTGTTTGCCGATAGCGATTGATCGGGGGCTTATTTCTTACACGACGCCGGTAGATAACTCCTGCAACGCAAGCGCTGCATACATCGCCACACCCGAGGGCAACGCCTCTTCATCCAGCATCATGCGGGACGAATGACACGGCTGCGGTTCCTGACCGGGTGGCGCGGTGCCCAGGAAGACAAAGGCGCCGCCAAATTGCTCCAGAAGATAGGAAAAATCCTCTGCGCCCATATAAGGCGCCGGCATCTGAAAATACTGATCCGAGCCCAAAACCGCCTGGCAGGCGCGCATCACCGATTGCTCTCCGGCAGCCGGATTAACCGTAGGGGGATAACCTTTTTCAAGTTCAAATTCCACCGAGAGACCATGCGCCTCGGAGATCTTCCGGATCAACCGCTCGACACCCTCAGCGAGGCGCTCGCGGGTCTCAACGGATAGCGATCGAAGCGTGATATCCATCTCAGCAAACTCGGGAATAACGTTGCTGACCGTGCCCGACTGGATCCTCCCCACTGTCGCAACCACCGGATCGAAGACATCAAAACGGCGCGTCACCAGCGTCTGCATCGCCTGAACGATCTCGCAAGCCACAGGCGTTGGATCTATCGCGTTATGCGGCATGGAGCCGTGTCCGCCTTTCCCTACCAATCGGGCGAACCCGGTGTCTACCGCGGCCAAAATGGCTCCGGTGCGACAGGCAATCAACCCCGAGGGCAACTCCGGCTCCACATGAAGCGCGTAGACCGATTGAAGGGTGCCGTCCGGATCAAGGATGCCTTCATCGAGCATGGGTTTAGCGCCACCCGGCCCCTCTTCTCCCGGTTGGAACATGAAATGCACGCTGCCGTTCAGGTGCTCGCGATAGTCGTGCAACAGGTGAGCGGCGCCGGCAAGCATAGCGGTATGCGCATCGTGTCCACAGGCGTGCATACATCCCGACTCCTGCGACGCGAAAGAAAGACCGGTCTCCTCTGGCATCGGTAGCGCGTCCATGTCTCCGCGCAGCAGGACGGAAGGCCCCGGGCGGGCACCCTTGAGCGTGGCCACAATTCCGCTCGTTTGCTTGGACAACACAATGTCCAGATCGAGGCCGGCCAGAGCATCCAGCACCGCTTTTTGCGTGCGGGGCAGATGCAGGCCCAATTCGGGATGTTGATGAATCTGACGGCGCAGGGCGACGGTGCGCTCGTTAAGGGATTTAGCTTCCTGCAGAAGAGTCGAGGTCATGGGGACGATCCTTGTGTTTGCAGGCATTGTGCATCAAGCGACCGGGCAAAAAAATCCCCGCCTAAGGCGGGGATTTGAGGCGGCGGGGAAGCCCCAAACCTTCGGACCCTCCGCCTGTCGTGCGTACCAGTCGATTACATATCGGGAGGCATCACGTCCACTCGCTCCAGGTCCACATCAATCAGACCCGTTTCACACAAGTACTCAATCGATAATCCCGAATCGAACAGGTACTTAAGGCCTCTTGCCGTCTCGCTGAACGTAGGCTTTTCCTGGGACGAACCAGAATCGTTTTCCACACTCATTTTCGATCTCCTTTTCTCATGTCAGTGGAATCGCCATAGTGAGGGTTGCACCCAAGACCGTATGTGACAGGGATCACCTTTTGTCTAAATTCGTAACATCCGGGTGAGATACGCGCATTGGCCGCACTAAACCGCATCGGCATATCCCTGCCCGGGGGCAATTTCCACAGCGTCCAGATCGATCAGGCCGCGTGACTCAAGATCCGAAACGGTTAAACCCGCATCCATCAGATCGCGCACTAGGGCAAGCGGGCCATCCTGGCCAGCCGGGCTTTGGGAGAGGTCTTTTTCAAAATCCATTTTGATTGCCTTTTATTCGCCTTTTCAGGCCGTGCAGCAATCATGGCGGCGTGTGTGCACCGACGTCGGTGATAAAAATCACTCGATATTTAAAGAACGCGTCCTTTGCGGATATCAGGATGCTTTTAAGATTTTTTTCAGGTAATCAGCGATCTGGCGGGAAAAACGTTCATCCTGCCAGTACGCGAGGTGCGAGACCGGCGTGGATCCCGCCACCAGACCGCCCACGTTGATGTGTTCATCGCGTTCCACAACCGAGGCATAGGCTCCGTTGATGGGTTTTAACGGCCAAGCCAATAGATCATCCGGGTCCAGGTAGTTAAGCCAATGCGCGAGGGGCCTGAGTCGGACCGGCAGGCGCGGCGGCGGAAACTGAATCGGAACCACTTCCCGACAGGCAAACGTGAAGAGGGGAATGTTGCAGCCGAACGTGATCAGCCCGGTCAGCCAGTTCATGCGCTCGAACGGCGAGAGTCTGCCGTCAGGGCGTTTTTGCATATCCCAGATGTAATTCGACAGAATGTGCCCGCCAAACGAATGCGCAAGGCCCACGAGTGGAACCGCCCGCGAGGCAAGCTGCTCGTGGTACAACCGACCGATCGCTTCACGAACCCGGGCATGTACTCGGCGGTAGGTGATATTTTCTTCCCCGCCCCGACGACCGCCCGAAGGCAGCTGGCGATAACTGGCCGCATCACCCAGCGCGCTCAACAAAAAAGAGCGCATGCGCTTGGCGCTCAAGTCGCTCGCGTCAAAGGCCGCCTGCAGATACGCGTCCTGCGCCGGACTCAGAATATCGTCCCAGTAGATGCTCTGCCAGGCGATACGATCGGGATCGCTGCCCAGAGCATCAACTTGAGCATTCACATTTTGGATCAACTCTGCCGCAAAATCGGGTTCCTGCCGGCCAATCCCATGAATCACCAGAATTGCGAGATCTTTTTTCATTCGGACTGTGCTTTCAGGCGCGCTTGAAGTAATGGCCTATTCGGACGGGACATGGATCATCCCGCTAAAATCGCGCTTTTGCTACCGGCCCAACCTTAGCACTTGAACCACAACCTCTACGCCCTACTGCAAAGCCGCTTCCCCGAGGATCCTGACGCCACGTGGATCCAGACCGCTGACGGCGAGCAATTACGCTACGGCGATATCGACGAGGCCACCGCCCGCTATGCCGGCGCGCTTGTCGCCCAAGGCGTTGAGGCGGGCGATCGGGTGCTGGTGCAGGTCGAAAAGTCGCCTCAGACGCTTATTCTCTACCTTGCCGCCTTACGAGTAGGCGCCATCTTTGTCCCGCTGAATACCGCCTACACGCCAACCGAGGTGGCGTACTTTCTGGGCGACGCCAAACCGCGTCTGTTTATCGCCAGACCGGAAAGCGAGACGGGCCTGACCCCTGCGGCGCGGGATGCGAATACGCAACTGCTGACTTTTGATTCAAACGGGAGCGGATCGCTCGCCGATACGCTTGCTGGCGTAGAGCCGGTTCATGAAATCGCCACGGTATCGCCCGATGACGTGGCCACCATCATCTATACGTCCGGCACCACCGGGCGATCAAAAGGCGCGATGCTCAGCCACGACAACCTCGCCAGCAACGCGCTCACCCTGATTGACCTTTGGGGTTTTCGCGAGACCGATACCCTGCTGCACGCGCTACCGATCTATCACGTCCATGGTCTGTTCGTGGCCGTGCATTGCGCCATGCTCTGCGGTATCCCGATGCGCTTTTTGCCGAAGTTTGATGCCGATGAGGTCATGCGTCAGCTCCCGGACATTACCGTGATGATGGGTGTGCCGACCTTTTACACCCGGCTGCTGCAGACCCCTGGATTTGATCGCGATTGCTGCCGACACATGCGCCTGTTCATCAGCGGTTCAGCACCGTTGCTCGAGCAGACCTGGGCACATTTCCATGATCAAACAGGACACCAAATCCTCGAGCGCTATGGCATGTCCGAGGCTATCATGATCGCTTCAAATCCTTACGAGGGTGAGCGTGTTGCCGGCACCGTCGGATTTGCATTACCCGGGGTCACCATTCGAATCTGTGACAGCGACAACCAGCCACTGCCCGAGGGCGAAACGGGCGTGCTGCAGATGCGCGGGCCCAATGTCTTCAAGGGCTACTGGCAGATGCCGGAAAAGACCGCGAGCGAATTCACCGATGACGGCTTTTTTATCTCCGGCGATATGGGGAGGATGGATGCGGAAGGTCGGGTCACCATTGTCGGTCGCGAAAAAGATCTCGTGATCAGCGGCGGACTCAACATCTACCCGAAAGAAATCGAGCAAGCTATCGATGCCCTTGACGGGGTGAACGAGACCGCGGTTATCGGAGTGCCCCATGCTGATCTCGGCGAGGGCCTTGTCGCGGTGATCTGTCCGGTCTCAGGAGCCCGGATAGACACCGACGCAATGATCCAGGATCTCAAGCAGCGTCTTGCGGGGTTTAAGGTGCCGCGCAAGATTTTCTCGATCGACGAACTGCCGCGAAACTCAATGGGGAAAGTCCAGAAAAATGTCCTTCGCGACCGGTTCGCGAAGGTCTTCGACGAGTAGCGGCGCCGTCTAGAGCTCGTCGTATTTGCGGGCCGTCCCACGCGCCTTTTCGACAGGATACTTCTGACGATTGATTTCCAGCTTGTCCCAGGCAGCCGCCTCAAGATCGATATCCAGTCGGGACGCAAGACGCACCACATAAATCAGTACGTCGGCCAACTCCTGCGCTACCGCGTCTTTTTTCTCCAGTGATAAGGCTTCGCTTTGCTGCTGGCGAAGCCACTGAAAATGCTCCATTAGCTCAGCCGCTTCAACCGCCAGCGCCATGGAGAGATTTTTAGGCGAATGAAACGGCGCCCACTCGCGCTCGCGCGCGAACTCATCGACCGCCTCGGTCAGCGCTGCCAGAAACCCATCACCGCGCGACACCATTGGACTAGGCCGCGTCCGCGGTGAAGCCGTTGAAATCCTCCACGGTATCTTCAACGGCAGCTTCAAGAATGCGCTTGCCGTGCTCAATGCTCGAGAGCCCCGGATTGGATCCGATGCGCCCGTCCGGGAACTGTCGCCGGTAGTCCGCCGCATCGCGAATCGGGCCAGAGGGGGCCAACTCAGGATGGAGCGATACGGATTTCACTGCTTCCGGGAACGCATACCAGCTGAGCGAAACCTCTGAGGGGGTGGCGTGGCTGCCTTCGGCGTGGCCATAGAGCTCGTCCGAAAGGGCTTTCACCCGTGGGCCCAGATACCAGTTACGCAACCGAAGGCGCGGCGCGCGGTCCGTACCACCGGCGAAACTTGCCCCCGCCCAGATTTCCGAGAATGCCGCCGTTACGGTGGCCACGTTGCCTCCGTGACCGTTCAGAAAATAGACATGCGTGAAGCCGTGAACCCGAAGCGATTCGACGACGTCGCGGATCACCGCGAGCAGCGTGGATGGGCGAAACGAGATCGACCCCGGAAAGCCAAGATGATGCTGAGCCATGCCGATGGCCAGAGTCGGACCGATCAGAACGTTCATTCGCTCGCTCAACTGTTGCGCGATCGCCGTGGGACAAATCGCGTCTGTGCCGATCAGACCGTTGGGGCCGTGCTGCTCGGTGGAGCCGATGGGCACAATGATCGCGGTTGAGGTCTTAAGGTATTCCTCTACTTCAGGCCAGGCTGCCAACTGCAAAAGCATAGACGTTCTCCAGATAGATCGGACGATTATCACCAAATCCGCGCCGTGGCGCGGCGGGCTGACGCTTTAGCGCAAACGCAGATCGCTGAGGGTCGCTGAGTGTGAGATCGCCTCAGCGCCGGTGACCAGTTCGATCAAGGTGGCGCCTTTGGCGTCGAGCGCTTTTTTCAGCGCCGAGCCAAATTGATCGGTCTCGGTCACGCGCGCAGCCAAGAGCCCATGCGCCTCGGCCAATTTGCAAAAATCCGGATTATGAAGGTCCGTGTTGCTGGTGCGGCCCGGGTAGTGCATCTCCTGATGCATCCGTATGGTGCCGAGCATCGAATTGTTCACCACCAGCAAGACGATCGAAAGATGCTGCTGGACCACCGTCGCCAGCTCCTGACTGGTCATCTGCAGGTCGCCATCTCCGACTACCGCAATGACCTGGCGATCCGGATAGGCCAGCGCTGCAGCGATCGCGGCCGGCAGGCCATAGCCCATGGATCCGCTCGTTGGGGCCAACTGACGCCTCGTACCAGTGAACCGAAAATAACGATGCAGCCATCCCGTATTGTTGCCGGCACCGTTGCAGACAATGGCGTCGTCGGACACGATGCGGTCAAGCGCTGACATGACCTCGGCAAGGTTGACCTTCTCCGTGGAGACCTCCGGCGTGGTCCATCTCACATAGCTGTCACGCAGCGACTCGAGGTGATCACGCCAGACGGCAACCTTGGGGGCATCCAGTGTGTCGAGCGCTTCAGCCACCTCGGGTGCACCGGCAGCGATCGCCAGCGTCGGGTAGTACACGCGACCCAGTTCTTCATGACTGGGAAAGACATGGATGAGATTTTGATCAGGCACCGGTACCTTGAGGCGTGTGTAGCCCTTGGTGGTCATTTCGCCAAGCCGTATACCCAGCGCGATGACGAGATCGGATTCCCGCAGCGCCCGTTCGATTTCAGGATTCATGCCAATACCCACGTCGCCAATATAGTGGTCGTCGGCATGATCGAAGACATCGTGATAGCGCCAGGCCGTCGCCGTGGGCAGGCGCCAGCGCGCCACAAAGCGTTGCAAGGCCGCGCGGGCGTCCGGGGTCCAGTTTCGGCCACCGGCGATCAGCAAAGGCCGCTGCGCTTCGCTCAATAGGCGCCCGAAAGCGGCGATATCGCCGGCTGCTGGCTGCACACGCAGAGCCTGGCGGACCGGTACGTCATCCACCTGCGCATACTCGCGAAGGACGTCTTCGGGCAGCACAACGACCACCGGTCCGGGCCGGCCGTTGCAAGCCGTGTGAAAAGCCCGGCTCATGATTTCAGGCAATCTCGCTGGGTCGTAGACCTGCTCCACATGCTTGGCAATGGCGCCGTAAAACCGGGTGTAATCAATCTCCTGAAAAGCCTCGCGCGACAACGCATCTGTTCCGACCTGACCAATGAGGAGCACCATCGGCGTGGAGTCCTGGGCCGCCACGTGCATTCCTGAAGAGGCATTCGTGGCACCTGGGCCGCGGGTAACGAAACAGACGCCCGGCTCGCCGGTCAGTTTGGCCATGGCCTCCGCCATCATGGCCGCACCGCCCTCCTGACGACACACCACGGTCGTAATGGCTGTGTTCTCATGCAGCGCGTCCAGGGCAGCAAGAAAACTCTCGCCCGGCACGCAGAAAAGGTGCCGGACGTTCTGGCGGGTCAGCGCGTCAACCAGAATCTCGCCGCCGCTGCGGGCGGGCCGATTGCGCGAGGTCATCTCAGTCGTCAGTCGGCTTCTTGCCGGACTTGGGGGCCGTTTTGGAGGATTGACTTGGTGGGTCGTTCAGCAAGCCCGCCGATCGCAGGAAATTCTGCTGAACGTCCTGCCAGACCTCGAGGTTGCGTTTGGCCATCTCGGACATGGCGCCCACCGACGTCTGACCAAGAAATTCGGCGAAGCGGCTTTGGTAGGCTTGCTGCTGTTCAACAAAAAGCGAAAGGCTTCGGTCGAGATAATCGGTGAACATCTTCTGTGTCGCTCCACCGTAATTTCGGATAAGCGCCGTCAGAATTTCTGTGGTGAAAAGCGGCTGACCGCCGCTTTCCTGCTCGTTGATGATCTGGAGCAGGACCGTACGGGTGATGTCGTCGCCGCTCGAGACATCCACCACCTCGAACTCTTCGCCATCTACAATGAGCTGACGAAGGTCCGAAACCGTGATGTAACGGCTGACTTCCGTATCGTAAAGCCGCCGGTTGGGATACTTCTTGATGGTGCGCATACAGCAGGTTCCGCCCGGTTATTGTGCATTGCAATAATAACACCGGGCGGTGAGGACACACCCTTAGTACATGTGCTGACCGCCGTTAATCGACAACGTCGATCCGGTGATAAAGGTCGCGTCATCCGCCACCAAAAACATAACCGCACGGGCAATGTCGCTGGCATAGCCCAGCCGTCCGACCGGGATGGTCGCAATGATCTTTTCCAGCACTTTTTCCGGAACCGCCCGCACCATATCGGTATCTACATAGCCCGGCGCAATCGCATTAACGGTAATCCCCTTGGCCGCGCCCTCAAGCGCCAAGGCCTTGGTGAATCCATGGATGCCGGATTTGGCCGCTGCATAGTTCACCTGACCGTACTGACCGGCCTGGCCATTAACCGAACCGATATTCACGATACGCCCGAAGTTTCGCCCACGCATCCCGTCGATGACGGCGTGGCACATGTTGTAGCAGGACGACAGGTTGGTTTGCAGCACAGCATTCCACTGATTGAAATCCATTCGATGCATCGTGCCGTCGCGGGTGATACCGGCGTTGTTCACCAGAATTCCGACTTCGCCCAAGTCGCTTTCAATCTTGGCCACGTTTTCATGGCACTGATCAAAGTCCGCCACATCGAAACGGTACACCTTAATGCCGGTCTCCGAGCTGAACGCGTTAGCGGCTTCGTCGTTACCCGCATAGGTAGCGGCCACCCGATGGCCAGCCTCACTCAGGGCGATAGAAATCGCGGCACCGATGCCGCGCGTTCCACCCGTAACAATTGCAGTATGTGACATCTGATCAATCCTCTTGAGTCTGATTAATTCGTTAAATCCGCTTGCGGCTAGGGCCGTTCGACACACATGGCGATACCCATACCGCCCCCGATACACAACGTCGCCAGACCGCGATGCGCGTCCCGACGGGCCATTTCAAAAAGCAGCGTCGTCAGCACCCGCGCACCGGATGCACCGATCGGGTGCCCCAACGCGATCGCGCCGCCGTTCACGTTGACAATATCGGCATTCCAGCCCAATTCCTGATTCACAGCACAGGCCTGCGCTGCAAACGCTTCGTTAGCCTCCACCAGATCCAGGTCGCCGATACTCCATCCGGCTTTGGTCAAAGCGGCGCGGCTGGCGGGAATCGGTCCGGTCCCCATGATGCTTGGGTCCACGCCAGAGGTTGCCCAAGAGACAATTTTGGCCATCGGCGTGATGCCGCGGGCTTTCGCAGCGGCTGCCGTCATCAGCACGGCCACGGCCGCTCCGTCATTGATGCCAGAGGCATTACCAGCGGTAACGCTGCCTTCTTTATCGAAAGCCGGTCGAAGCCCGCTAAGGGTTTCGACGGTCGTGCCATGACGCGGGTGTTCATCCGTATCGACCACGGTGTCGCCCTTGCGACCTTTGATCGTGACCGGCGTAATTTCATCCGCAAAGCGGCCGGCCTTCTGGGCGGCCTCGGCTTTTTGTTGCGACGCCGCGGCAAATGCGTCCTGCACATCACGGCCAATTTTGAATTGCTTGGCCACATTCTCTGCGGTGTTACCCATGTGATAACCATGGAAGGCATCCCAAAGCCCGTCCACCAGCATGGAATCGACCAGCTCCAACGCGCCCAGCTTCTGACCGTTGCGCATGTTCGCGCAGTGCGGTGCCTGACTCATGCTCTCCTGGCCGCCGGCGACGACAATATCGGCATCACAGTTGCGGATCGACTGAAAACCAAGGGCCACGGCACGAAGACCGGAGCCGCACAGCTGGTTGATCACCAGGGCGGTCTTCTCGACGGGAATGCCGGCACCCATTGCCGCCTGACGCGCTGGGTTCTGGCCGGTTCCCGCCGTCAGGATCTGCCCCATGATGACTTCCGAGACCTCCTCGGGGGCAACCTTGGCGCGCTCAAGCGCGGCACTGATCGCGGCGCGGCCCAGTTCGCTGGCCGGCAGTGAACTTAAAGAGCCGTTGAAGGCACCGACCGGGGTTCGGGCGGCGCTGGCGATGACCACTTCAGTAGCATCTGACATGGATATCTTCCTCACATTGGGGTCCAGTGGATCCCGCGTTAGCACGTGCCCCTGCCAAGGTTGCTCTCGGCAGTGAGCGATTTAAATCGGTTGCGCGTCGCTGGCGAATGCGCAGTAGGTCCATATGAAACAGGGAAGATCGGTTAACCCGATCTTCCCTGCTCCGGATACCACAGGCGCCGATTAAAGCGCCCTGATCGCTTGACGGCTTAGGCCTTCTTTTCGTTGGTTTCGACTACGGCGCCGAAATCATCAGCGGATTTGCGGAACAGAGCCTGGGCCTCGTCGACATAGGCACGGCCGATTTCCATCATCTCGCCGGAGTCTTTAGCCATTTTCTGCACCAGACCACGGACCACTTCCGGCTGCTTCTCGAAGTACGCGCGAGCGGAGTTCACGTCTTTGATTTCGAGGACTTCGCGAGCGTTGCTCAGCATGGCGTCGGCGTAACTACGCACCGTGCCCATCTGCAGCTCGATCACTTTCTCGATGTTTTTGATGACGAGTTGGCCGGCGTTGTTGGCAGCGGTAGAAGCGGCCTTCGCAGCAGTCTCGTAGGTTTCGGTGATGTTTGCGTTCATCTTCAAGTTCCTCGGGGTTGAGAATTAAAACAGCGTGTTTCTGATTTGTTGCAGTGCACAATAACAAAATAATTTGTGCATTGCAACATATTTATCCGTTATTTTAAATAACATTTAATTTCAATTATTTAAAAAGGTAAATTCCCCTTTTATCCTTACGTATAGAAGTAATTTTCTACCATTTAATATCGTTGCGGAGCAACAAGAAGGACCCGGTCGCACGATCCCGGTGGGTCGCTGCTCCGGAGGCCTCGACTACAATCGCGATATGTCGACCTCTCTGCCGCCGGAATGGGCCTCGCTGCTCCGCCAGCTGCAGGAGACGATCCGCGCGCAGAGCCTTGGTGTGTCCCGAACCGCTGGTGCTCTGCCCATCCCCTCGTTCGCTGACTGGATAGCGGCCACCACCGGCAACCCAGAGCCTGTCACCGAGGGATTCAACCCGTGGACCGACGACCCCGGAGCGAATGCCGGTATCGATCCAGATAAATGGCGCGCCCTGAGCCGCTACGGTCAAGCCCTCAGCGCCCTTCAAAGCGCCTGGCTGGAAATAGGCCTTGCGGCCTTGTCTGAATCGCAACCCGACTCGACGGCCGGTCACCCAACCTTTCGCGAGCACTATGATCAATGGACACAAACGGGTGAGCGGCTTTTCGCCGAACGCGCCGCGACCGAGTCATATGGCCAGCTCATCAGCGAGCTGATCAACGCTCAAGTCGATCTGCATCTCGCGTACGGTATGGGTGAGGCTCCGCCGCCTGAGGATCCGCAGGAGCTAAAAGAAGCGCTTGCCGAGGCGCGGGCCCGGGAAAAGCAGCTCCGTGAAGATCTCGCTGCGCTTAAGGCGCAAACCGTTACCTCTTCTGCTCCCGTCAAGAAGCGCTCTCCCAAAAAACCAGTCCAACGAGCCCGCTCGAGTGCGAAGGCAAAATCGACCGCGCCTGAAAATGCGCGGGGCGGCGCAACGGCCGGAAAGAAAAAAACCGCGCCGTCGCGCAAGAAAAAGACCGAGTCGTGAGTCCTTCGACCCCATTCGCCGAGGAGACCCAGAAACTCGGACAGCAACTGTCGCAAAGCCTGCAGCAGCTGAGCGTGCTCGGCGTGCCATCTATTGGGACGACGGAACACGAAACGGTGCTGCGCGGTGACGGATTCCGGCTTTTGCGCTACGTATCGACCGCACCTCGCAACGACAGACCTGCGGTGCTAATCGTCTATGCCCTCGTAAACCGACCCTGGGTGCTGGATCTGGAGCCCGAACGCTCGACGATTCAACGCTTTTTGGATCTTGGCCTTGATGTCTTTTTGATTGAGTGGGCCGACCCCACGGAAAGCGACAAAGACCGCGAGCTTTCGGACTACATCAGCCGAATGATCAAAGAAAGTGTCGAGCATGTGTGCGATTTGCGAGAGGAGTCAGCGGTCAATCTTCTGGGCGTCTGCCAGGGCGGCACTTTTAGCCTGTGCTTTAGCGCGCTTTATCCCGATAAGGTGAAAAACCTCATCACGATGGTGACGCCAGTCGACTTTCAGACCGCCGACAACGTGCTGTCGCAATGGGTTCGCCACGTCGACCTGGACCGCCTGGTCGGCTGCTATGGCAACGTGCCCGGCGCCATGCTGAATGCGCTGTTTATCTCACTGCAACCGTTTCGCCTCGGCAGCAAAAAATACCTTGATCTGGTTGATCTTGCTGACAATCCCGAGGCGCTTGCGACGTTTGCCCGGATGGAGCGATGGATTGCGGACAGCCCGGCTCAGGCCGGGCGCGCCTTTGCCCAGTTTATCGGGGGCCTTTACCAGCGCAACGCTCTGATAAAGGGCAAGTTCGTGATCGATGAGAGGATTGTGGATCTAAAAAAAATAAAATGCCCGGTGCTTAACGTATACGGGCTGACCGATCACCTGGTACCGGCGTCTGCCTCTCGAGCCCTGGCAGATCAGGTCTCAAGCCCCGACTACCGTGAGCTGACTTTCGATGGTGGGCACATTGGAATTTACGTCAGTCGGCGAGCACAGGCAGAGATTCCCGCTTCGATAACGGCCTGGCTTAAGGCCCGCGACTGATTTCTCTGGCGTTAAGGGCGACCGGATACCTTCAGACGCAGCGCCTTTATATTCAGACCGACCAACGCGCGGTTGGCGCTTTCCATCGTCTCCATGGAGTCATAGGGCCCCACCCGAACGCGATAAAAATCGCCCCGTCCCTGCACCGCGATATGCTGGATGCTCGGCTCAAATCCGGCGATCGCGAGCCTTGCACGCATCCGCTCTGCCTCACCGGGGGTGTTATAGGCGCCAGCCTGGAGCATGTAATAACTCGCCGGTGCACTCTGGGCTGGCGTGGTTACGGCGGGAACGCTCTCGGTCTTGACCGGACCGTCCGGGACGTTTGTCACGCTTTCCACAGCGGGCTTGGGATCAGGAATCACGACTTCTATCTCGGGCAACACCGTATAGAAATCGAAATTCGTTCGCGTCGGCCCCTCAACGTCGGCGCTGGCCGTCGGCGCGGCCGGTTCGCCCTGTGGAGCCTTTCCGATGAGTTCGCTGATTCCGGCGCCAACGCGGTCCGGATCGCCACTGGTCGCGCCCTGATACAACATAACGCCCACCCCGCCGGCCGCTATGCCTGCCAGCAGCAACAGCACGTCATGCCCGTAACGAAGGCGAATGGATCCAGGCTGTTTTCGAACGTTTTGACCCACTCGCTACATCCGCTCGGGAGCGCTGACCCCCAATAATCCGAGCGCATTGGCGAGCACCTGACGGGTCGCGTCGATTAGCGACAAACGCGCTAGGCGAATGTCCTCCTCGGCCGACAGAAACGGGTGTGCGTTGTAGTAGGTATGAAAATCATTGGCGAGTTCGCGTAGGTAATACGCGACCTGATGCGGCTCGTAGCTACGGGCAGCCGATTCCACCACCTCAGGATATCGGGAAAGTTTCTGCAAAAGGTCCGACTCGCGAGCCTCCACCAGCTGTTTGGGATCTGCACGGGAAAGGTCGACATTGATCCCCTTCTCCGCCAGCTGTCGAAACACACTACAAATCCGGGCGTGGGCATACTGCACGTAGTACACCGGGTTATCACTCGACTGCGTTTTGGCCAGATCCAGATCAAAGTCCATGTGCTGATCCGGCTTACGCAGGGCATAGAAAAAACGGGCGGCATCCCGACCAACCTCTTCCCGCAGTTCGCGCAGCGTGACGAATTCTCCGCTGCGTGTCGACATGGACACCTTTGCGCCCCCTCGATAAAGCACCGCAAACTGCACCAGCAGCACGGTCAGCGCATCGGCGTCCAGGCCCAGAGCCGACATCGACGCTTTAACCCTTTTGATGTACCCATGATGATCGGCACCCCAGATGTTGATCACGTGCTCAAAACCGCGTTCGAGCTTGTTATGGTGATAGGCAATATCCGTAGCGAAGTAGGTATGGTTCCCGTTCGCGCGCAGCACCACACGGTCTTTTTCATCACCAAAATCAGTCGTTCGAAACCACCACGCGCCGTCCTTTTCGTAGAGGAACTGGTTTTTCTTCAGGGCGTCAACCGCCGCTTGAACGGCCCCACTATCTATCAGGCTCTGCTCCGAGAACCACGCCTGGTAATCGACCCCAAACTGCTGAAGGTCGGAACGAATATCGTCCACCAGCGTATCGCGGGCGAGACCATGGACCCGGTGAAACCCGTCCTTGCCCAGAGTGTCCTTGGCCCGGGCGATCAACTCATCCAGAAGCGCATCGCCTTCGCTTGGCAGTCCATCAAAAAGCGTGGACGATGCGGTTTGATAGGCGCCCTGATTTTCACGATGCAAGGTGGCGGCGATATCAAAAATATAATCGCCCTGATACGCCGCCGACGGGAAGGCAACCGTCTCGCCGCATAACTCGAGGTAGCGCAACCATACGCTCACCGCGAGGATATCCATTTGTCGCCCAGCGTCATTAATGTAGTACTCGCTGATGGCATCAAACCCGGCCGCCCGTAAGACCCGCGCCAGCGCATCACCATAAGCGGCGCCTCGACCGTGTCCGACGTGTAGCGGCCCCGTCGGATTTGCGGAGACAAACTCGACCATCACCCGACGGCTCTGACCGACAGTACTCGTGCCGTACGCCGCGCCCTGTTTGCGGATATGGTTGGGCAGCTCGTGATACGCGTCGGCCGCCAGAAAGATATTGATGAACCCCGGCCCGGCAATTTCAGTGCGCGCGACGACGGCCGAAGCGGGCAGCGCCGCACAGATTTTCTCCGCCAGGTCGCGCGGCTTCATTCCCGCTGACTTGGCCAAAACCATGGCGAGGTTGCTCGCAAAATCGCCGTGTTCAGCGCTTTTGGATCGCTCCACCTGAACCACGGGGGTGCTATCGGCGCTAAGCACGCCGTCGCTGGCCAGAGACGCAAGCGCCTCGCTAAGCAGTCGGCAAACCTCGTCGCGCATGAGCAAGATTCCGGATGAGTGAACGGTCGAGCGCCCTGCCATACTCGGCGCGGGCGGAAGATGAGTTAGGTCGGGATTCTAACCAAAGCCCAAGCACCGCTGAAGCGATATGCGGTAGTCTTCACTTCTTACGATCATCGATCGCCCATCCCATGGATCATCTGCAACAAAGTCGGTTGAATCTGTTGACCAGCCATATGCTGGATCGCGGATCACTGGTGCGACTGGATACCGAGACGCTGGAGTTGCGGATTAAAGACCGCCGGGCGCGGTTCATTGGTATCCATAAGATGCAGATAGCGATTGACCCCGCGGACGATACCCTGCCCGCCTGGCTTACGCGGGATGAGGCGCTCCAGCGCTTTGGTCATGTGGACCCGTGGATTTACCTCGGCGAGCAAAATGATGCTGTTTATTTCGCGCTGAACCTCGATGAGCATGGCCGAGAGCCGCTTGATGACTTTGTCGGCCTTCGGGCGCTGGCTTTCCATCTTGATCCAGCGGACTCGACAGTACTCGCCTACGCGCAGGCGATGGTGGCATGGCATAAACGGCATCGCTATTGTGGTCGGTGTGGTCAATCCACTGAGCCCCGCCAGGGGGGCCATGTCCGGCAATGCGCCAACCCGTCCTGCGCGATCCTTCATTACCCACGAACCGACCCGGCGATTATCGTTCTCGTAGAAAAGGACGATAAAGCGCTTTTTGGCCGAAAGCCCGAATGGCCCCCGCACCGGTATTCAACCATCGCAGGCTTCGTGGAACCCGGCGAAAGTGCCGAGCAGGCGGTCGTTCGGGAGGTGGCAGAGGAAACCGGGGTGGAAGTGGTGGGTGCTCGATATCATTCATCGCAGCCGTGGCCATTTCCCGGATCACTAATGCTGGGGTATCACGCGCAAGCGGGTGCTGAATTGATTTCTCTGAATGATCAGGAACTTGAAGAGGCTTGCTGGCTGACTCGTGAAGAGATTATTTCCGGATTGGGGCAGGGTATTTTCATTCCGCCACCATCCATTTCCATCTCTTTCAGACTGATTGAGGATTGGTTCAACCGGAGCTCAAACATCTCCCTCAAAACGGTGCTCGAAAAATCAGACGCCGATAGTTTTTAAGGGTATTGCGCCGGCGCCGCTTGCGGATACAATTCAGTCATGGGGGGCGGATAACTGCTTCGTTGTCTGCCCCCCAATTTGTTTGCAGTCACCCTAGTGGAGGAGTTCATGTCGGAAAGACATACCGGAACCGTGAAGTGGTTCAACGAAAGAAAAGGCTTCGGCTTTATTGAGCAGGAAGGTGGAGACG
>JAYNKS010000017.1:0-2821 GCA_038111345.1 Gammaproteobacteria bacterium
GATACACGCAATCGAGCCCACCTTTTTTCATTTCGTAATCGATCGCCCGCGCCACTACATCGCGTGGAGCGAGTTCGCCCCTCAAATCATGCTGATCCATAAATAGTGCGCCATCAGGAAGAATCAGACGACCGCCTTCGCCGCGGACCGCTTCGGAAATCAGAAAGCTGCCGGCATGAGGATGAAAAAGACAGGTGGGGTGAAACTGCACAAACTCCATGTTGGATACCGAGCATCCTGCCCGCCAGGCTATTGCGATTCCGTCGCCGGTAGAGGTATCCGGATTACTGGTGTAAAGATACGCCTTAGACGCTCCCCCGGTGGCAAGAACCACAACGTCGCAGGGAATCGTGATGATTTCCTGAGAATCAAGATTCAGCGCGTAAAGACCGACCACGCGTTCCTGAAGGGTGTCTGAAGCGTCACTTTTTATCAGGTCAATCACCAAATGGTTTTCAAGCACGTCGATAAAGGGCGAGTCGAGCACACGCTTATCAAGAGTTTGCACGACCGCTCGACCAGTCGTATCCGCAACATGGGCGACTCGCCGGTGTGAATGACCGCCTTCCTGAGCAAGGTGCAGCTCGGTTGATCTATCTTCTCGAAGATCAAAATGCACGCCGGCCTCGCTGAGCCAGGAGATGGCAGAGGGCGCCCCTTCGACTACTGTACGAACTGCACCTAGGTTGCAAAGACCGGCGCCCGCCTCAAGCGTATCGTTGATATGCGCTTCAAAACTGTCGCGCGCATCCAAGACAGCGGCGATCCCGCCTTGAGCCCATACGCTTGATCCCGACGCCAATTCAGATTTGGTTAGGATGATCGAGCGGACGCCGTGGTCGGCCAGACGTAAAGCCAGGCTGATGCCTGCCAATCCACTGCCCACAATCACTACGCGTGCGATTTCGCTCATTGATTGATTTTTGGTTTGGCTTGCTGGGGTATCTTTTGGGGCGGGCCTGGAGGTAAATCACGTGCAGGCAACGCGCGGGCGCGATAAAATTGCCCCCGTTCGATTCCTACGATTTTTGCCCCCAGCTTCGCCGAGCGTGGGCTTTCCCCAAAGAGACCCTACTGATGGCCGAGGCCGACCAAAGCCTGATTCGTAATTTCGCAATTATCGCCCACATCGATCACGGCAAGTCAACTTTGTCCGACCGGTTGATCCAAACCTGCGGCGGTCTTTCTGATCGCGAAATGACGGCGCAGGTGCTCGACTCGATGGATCTGGAGCGGGAGCGAGGAATCACGATCAAGGCGCAAAGCGTTTCGCTGGAATATCAGGCAGTCAATGGCTCGACCTACCGGCTTAACTTCATCGATACGCCTGGACACGTCGACTTCGCCTACGAGGTGTCGCGGTCCCTAAAGGCATGCGAAGGGGCGCTTCTGGTGGTTGATGCGTCTCAGGGCGTCGAGGCGCAGACGGTAGCCAATTGTTATACCGCTGCCGATCTCGGGCTCGAGATTATTCCTGTATTGAACAAGATTGACCTGCCGGCAGCTGAACCCGATCGGGTGGCAAAGGAAATAGAGGATCTGATTGGCCTTGACTGTAGTGATGCCCTCCAGGTTTCCGCCAAGACCGGGATGGGGATTGAACAGATTCTTGAGCGTATCGTGCAGCGCGTGCCCCCACCAGTGGGCGATCGCAGCGGCGAGTTGAAAGCGCTGATTATCGACTCCTGGTTTGACAATTACCTCGGGACCGTTTCTCTCGCGCGGGTCATGCAGGGCACGCTGACACCGAAAACGAAATTACAGATGATGTCCACAGGAAAAAGTCACCAGTGCGAACAGATTGGGCGCTTCACACCAAAGCGCACGCCCGTGGGTCAACTCAGCGCGGGCGATGTTGGCTATGTAGTTGCCGGAATCAAGGACATCAAGGCGGCGCGTGTGGGCGATACCATTACCGACGCGTCTCGACCCGCGAACGAATCTCTGCCCGGATTTAAAACCGCAAAACCCGCGGTCTTCGCCGGCCTTTATCCCATTAACAATGCCGACTTTGAGGCATTTCGTGACGCTTTGGACAAGTTGAGCCTGAATGATGCCTCTTTGGTTTTCGAGCCTGAGGTGTCGCCGGCGCTGGGGTTTGGGTTCCGATGCGGCTTTTTAGGCATGCTTCATATGGAGATTATCCAGGAGCGGCTCGAGCGCGAGTATGACCTTGAGTTGATCACCACAGCGCCAACCGTCGTGTATCAGGTGCATCGCACCGACGGCGTCGTCGAATCCATTCACAACCCCTCGCAGATGCCGGACTCCGGATCTGTTCGAGAGGTATACGAGCCGTTTATCCTGGCCCATATTCTCTGTCCCGCGGAATACATTGGTGCCGTCATCGGCCTGTGTATAGAAAAACGGGGCGTGCAACGCGAGTTGGCCTACCACGGCCGTCAGGTCGCCGTGGTGTTTGAGTTACCCTTAGCCGAGGTCGTGCTTGATTTTCATGACAAACTGAAGTCGGTCAGCCGCGGGTTTGCATCCTTTGATTACGATATGATCGAGGATCGCCTCGCTCAAATGGTCCGTATAGATGTCATGATCAACGGTGATCGGGTAGAGCCTTTATCGGCGCTGGCTCACCGGGAGCAGGCGCCTTATCGCGCAAGGCAATTGGTGTCCCGCATGCGCACCCTGATCCCGCGACAAATGTTCGATGTCGCGATACAGGCCGCCATCGGTTCCAAGATCATCGCCCGGGAGACGGTGAAGGCGCTTCGCAAGAACGTGACGGCAAAATGCTACGGGGGGGATATCACCCGAAAGCGAAAGCTGCTGGAAAAACAGAAAGAGGGAAAGAAGCGGATGAAAC
>JAYNKS010000017.1:2831-8520 GCA_038111345.1 Gammaproteobacteria bacterium
TACTTTGATAAGACCGTCGGGGCGCCCCGTCGGGAAGCTGAGTCGAAGAAAACCGTGGGGATCGCCCGGGCACGCCTACCCGTCCTGGTGGAATACTCACGCTCATTCTTCCCGGTGCTGCTGGCGGTGTTTCTATTGCGGGCATTTGTGGTGGAACCGTTTCGCATTCCCTCGGGATCGATGTTGCCGAGCCTTTTTATCGGCGACTTTATTTTGGTCTCCAAGTTTAGCTACGGCGTTCGTCTACCGATTCTGAAAACATAAGTCGTTCCGTTTGGAAATCCAGAGCGAGGCGACGTCATGGTCTTTCGGTTCCCTAAGGAACCAAAAACCAATTTCATCAAGCGAGTGGTGGGTCTGCCGGGCGATGTCGTGAGTTACCACAACAAAAGACTGGCGATTAACGGCGTCCCGGTTCCAATCGAGAATTCCGAACTGATTGATTGGCCCAAAAGCAATTCCGCGTCGGGTCAGGTGAAAGCCTTTTCCGAGACCTTCGGTGAGAGAAACCATTCCATCTTGATCGATCAGTTGCGGCCCTCTGGCTCGATTCGCGTGACCGTACCGCCGGGTCAGTTTTTTGTGATGGGGGATAATCGGGATCACAGCAACGATAGCCGTTACTGGGGTTTTGTTCCGGAGGAGTTCATCGTGGGCAAAGCGTTCTTTATTTGGTTCAGTTGGGACAGTGCCGGTGGCGGGGGCATCAACTGGCAGCGTCTGGGTTCGCTCATCCGATAAGGCCATGAGTGCTACAGAAGCCCTGCAGTCCGCGCTTGGCTATCGGTTTAAAGATAAGAGCCTTCTCGAGGCGGCGCTCCGGCATCGTAGCTTGGGCGCTCGTCACAATGAGCGCCTTGAATTTCTGGGCGACAGCGTCATCGGTTTAATCGTTAGTGATGCACTCTTCAAGGCGGATCCCGACGCCTCTGAGGGACGTCTGACGCGTCTGCGGGCGCGACTGGTGCGCAAAACGACGCTGGCTGACGTCGCGCGGGAAATTGGCCTGGGCGATGCTTTGGTGCTTGGTCCGTCCGCCGGTCGATCAGGCGGGAGCGATCGGGACTCCATTCTTGCTGACGGTTTGGAAGCGGTTATCGCTGCGGTTTATCTCGATGCTGATCTTGTGACAACCGAACCCGTGGTGAGAAGGCTCCTGAATGCCCGTATGGAGGATGCGTTGAACGAGGGGATTTCCAAAGACCCAAAGACAACCCTTCAGGAACAACTGCAGTCTGGTGGATATGCCTTGCCGACCTACGCGGTAACGGACGTTCATGGCGAGCCGCACGATCGAACCTTCAGCGTCGCCTGCGTGCTTTCTGAACTTGGGATTACAGGCAAAGGCGCTGGATCAAGTCGAAAAACCGCGGAACAGGTCGCCGCACAGGACGCGCTTGACCAATGGGCATCTTAACCGCGGCCAATGCCTAATATTTCTCGTTTTGGAGTGGTCGCGCTCGTCGGCCGTGCCAACGTTGGAAAATCGAGCATCCTCAATCGGCTGATCGGGCAGAAGGTCTCGATTGTCTCGAGGCGCCCCCAAACGACCTGGCGAGGTATAACCGGTATCCGGTCTATCAACGGGACGCAGTTGGTTTTTGTAGACAGCCCGGGACTGCACAAACCCAGACGCGAAGCATTAAGCAAGCGCGCAAACCAGGCGGCCCGCGGCGCCGATACCGGCACCGATATCATCTGTCAGGTGATCGACTGCCGACTATGGACAGATGAGGATCAGGCAGCCCTCGATCATTTTCGAAGCAGCACAGCACCTCTGTGGCTCTTGATGAACAAGGTGGATTTGTTGCCATCTAGAGAACATGTGCTTCCCCTGATTCAGCGGGTGCGGTCAGAGTACCCTTGGGTTGAGGTGGTACCAATCTCGGCGAAGAGCGGTTACAACCTCGACCATCTCGGATCGCTTTTGGCAGCAGCGGCCCCGCCGGGCACCTTGGCCTACGAGGAGGACACCCTTTCAACGCTGCCAACGCGGTTTTTGGTGGGCGAGCTCCTCCGCGAGCAGATCTTTCGCCAGATGGGAGATGAAATTCCCTATGTCACCGGCGTAGAAGTGACTCAGTTTCGGACTGGGGACGATGATTATGTGGAAATTGACGCGACTTTTTGGTGCGAAACGGCAGGTCAAAAAGCCGCCCTCATAGGGCTCAAAGGAGCACGCCTCAAGGCGATTGGTTCATCGGCGCGCCTCGAACTCGAGCGATTTCTCGGTCAGGGCGTGCGACTCAGTCAGCATGTCAAAGTAAAAAAGGGGTGGGCCGACGACGCCCGACTGGTCGCGCAGCTCGGATACGGTGATGCCTAGATCTCTCGCGACATGAGTCAGACCAGAATAAAAGGTGAGCCGGGTTTTATCCTGCACCGCCGGCCATATTCTGAATCGAGTTTATTGGTCGATATATTCTCGCGTCACCATGGACGCCTCACCGCCATTGCCAAGGGTGCCCGCGGGTTGAAGTCGGCGTTTCGAGGAATGATTCGGCCATTTGCGCTAACCACGTTGGGTTGGTCGGGCAAAGGGGAGGTTAAAACGCTGACACAGTGCGAATGGGCCGGACCCGATTTCGATCTAAAAGGACCCGGCCTCTACTGCGGCTTTTACATCAATGAATTATTGTTGAAGTTTATTCAACGTTACGATCCTCACGAACGTCTCTTTGATCAGTATCTGAAAAGTATCATTGGCATGAATCAAGGGGAGTCCACTCAGGGCATTCTTCGAGTCTTCGAAAAGGCACTCTTAAACGAGACCGGATACGGCCTGCAACTGGAGCGAGATCACGAATCGGGAGAGGCGCTTCAGCCTGAACAGCAATATCAGTACCGGCCCGGGATGGGTGCCTTTGTCCGAATCAGTAACGAAACGGGCGGTGTTTTGGTTCGCGGCTCTTCGCTTATCGCGCTTCGAAATGAACATGGCTTCGATGAGACCGCGCTGCGCGAGTTGAAACATCTCCACCGTGCGGTCTTTCAGTATCTTCTTGACGGCAAAACGTTGGCATCGAGAATGGTCTTTTCACGAATTTACTCAGCGGAGGTAAACCGGGCGCCTGATGGCGTTCTGGTCTGATTCGTCTTAGGTTAGGAGCAAACAATGGATTTGGGCGTAAACATCGATCATGTGGCGACACTCCGGCATGCGCGAGGCACAACCTATCCTGACCCGGTCGCGGCCGCGCTGATATGTGAGGCAAATGGGGCTGACCTCATTACTCTGCATCTTCGGGAGGACCGGCGGCATATCAGCGATCATGACGTCTTCCGGATGCGCGAAGCGATTGCTACGCGAATGAATCTTGAGATGGCCGTCACGGAAGAGATGAAGCAGATCGCGCTCTCGGTCAAACCGGACGACATCTGTCTGGTACCGGAAAAGCGCCAGGAGATCACAACCGAAGGCGGGCTCAACGTCGCGGATCAAGCCGCGTCTTTGGAGCCGTTCATCGACACCCTTCAATCGGCAGGTATCCGCGTTTCGCTTTTCATTGATCCCGACGAGTCGCAGATTGTGGCCAGTCACGCGGTTGGCGCGTCTGTGATCGAACTGCACACCGGCGCCTATGCCGAAGCGCGGTCGGCACCCCAAGTCAGTGCAGAGTTATCGCGCCTTGAGACCGCGGTCAAGATCGCTGAGGATCACGGCTTTCGTGTAAACGCCGGGCACGGTCTGAACTATGAGAATGTGGAACCGATCGTAGGGATTCGATCGATTAAAGAGCTCAATATCGGTCACGCCATTATCAGCGAGGCGCTGTTTGCGGGGCTCGCCGGCGCCGTGCGCCGTATGCGCGAGCTTATGAACCGGGCAGGGGGCTAGACCGCTTATTTCTTGCTTGGGGCAAATCCGCTGGGGAGGCCGCCAAGATCACCCTCTTTGAAAAGAAACCCGAGCATATGCTGCTCGAGCAGTTCGACTGCCTGAGGGTCGGCGCTGCTCAGTTGGTTCTCATTGATAATGAGGACCTGGCGCTCCAGCCATTTTCCCCAGCCCTCGGCGGAGACGGTTTCAAGGATCCGCTGCCCAATCGGGCCCGGGTAGGGCGCCTCGGCCAGAGCGGGCGCTTCGTGCCCGAGAACGGTGCAGTTGACGGTCTGCATGGTAGACTCACTCCTCTAATTTGGACGCTATTTTAAGGCGTCTAGGCCACAGGCCCTTATTTTATACGACGAGTAAATGCTATGAATATCGCCATCGACCAGACCCAGATTGAAGCGGTAAACGTGACGAGCGCCGCAAAGCAAAAAATCGCGGAGCTGCTGACCGGCGCGGACGACCCTCAGCAGGCGGTTCGTGTTTTTGTCGCTGGCGGGGGTTGCGGGGGAATGAATTACGGTATGACCTTCGCCGAGGCCGTGACGGATCGGGACCGTGTGATGAAAGACGACTCGGGGTTCTCCTTGGCGATCGACCCTGTCGCGTTTTCGTACCTTCAGGGTGCGGAAATCGACTTCCAGGATGACGGGGTCAGTGCGACCTTCGTCTTTAACAACGTCTTTCAGGCGGTCGGCGGTAGCGGCGCTTGTGGCGGCTGCGGCGGCGGCTGCGGATAGTTCTTATCGATCCCTTCTCGCTCCCTTTTTCTCCGCCGACCCAGATGATGTCATCAGGGCTTCTTGCCCTCGGTTTGGATAACCGTTTGTGACCGAAAGGCAAATAGGCTCGCTCAGCGTGTCCCCCCTCGGGCTCGGCTGCATGAACATGTCGAGCGGATACGGGGCGGGCGACGATGCGATTTCCAACCGGCTTCTCAACGAAGCCCTCGATGCGGGCTACACGTTTCTGGATACCGCCACGCTCTACGGTGGCGGGCATAACGAGACCTTAATTGGATCCGCCCTGCGTCACCGCAGGGACGAGTACGTTCTGGCCAGTAAATGTGCGCTCAGCCAGGTTGATGGAAAAAACCATATCGACGGGCGCCCTAAGGCGCTGCGCGCGCAGTGCGAAGCCAGTCTCTCTCGACTGCAGACGGACGTCATAGATCTTTATTATCTTCACCGCGTGGATCCGGCTGTGCCCGTTGAGGAGAGCGTCGGTGCGCTTGGGCGGCTGGTTCGAGAGGGAAAACTAAGAGAGATCGGACTGTCGGAAGTGGCAGCAGACACCCTTCGGCGTGCACACAAAGAGTTTCCCGTGGCGGCGCTGCAATCCGAGTACTCGCTTTGGACTCGAACGCCTGAGTTTGCGGCGTTGCGCGCCTGCGAGGAACTTGGGATTGCCTTCGTACCGTTCTCGCCCCTCGGTCGACAGTTTCTGACCGGTAAGGCGCGGGATGTAGGCCAACTGCCCGATGACGATTTACGCTGCACGATCGCGAGACCGCGATTTGAGCCCGAGGCGTTCGCTCACAATGCCAAGCTGTTAGAGCCTTTCTCCGATGTGGCGTCGCGTGAGCGGCTCACCATGGCCCAACTGGCGCTTTCATGGCTGCTGTCCCGGAAAGATAGCGCCGGGCGGCAAACCTTGATTCCGATTCCAGGCACAAAACATATTGAATACATGCAGGAGAACTGGGTTGCTGCCGACCGACTTCTGTCAGACGAAACCTTCGCCGAGCTCGATGCGCTGATCAATGAGCGAACGGTTTCTGGAAATCGTTATTCCGACGCGCGGATGGCCGATACGGACGCCGAACGCGACCGCGCAGCGGCAGGCAGTCAATAGACT
>JAYNKS010000017.1:8588-17666 GCA_038111345.1 Gammaproteobacteria bacterium
GGCCTCTTGCAGGCCCTCGCGGCCCCCGTAGGGCTTTCTCTCAGCGAAACGTAGGGTCCAATGACCGAAGGCGCGATTTTGTTACTCGCCCCCGATAGGAGCTATCGGACGGCGGCGTATGTACATGCCGCGACGTCGCTGGATATACCGCTGGTTGTCGCCGCTTGGGGGGCAGCTGATTTAAGCCTTCCCGGGCAGGGCATAAGGATCGATGCGTCATCTGATGAGAGCGCGCTTAAGACCATTCGGGAGGTCGCCAGTCACCGTCGGTTCATAGCAGCGCTTCCGACCGACGACAGCACAGTGGCGCTGTGTCAAAAAGCCGCAGAAATGCTCGATTTGCCTGCCAATGCCCCAGAGGCGGTACAGGCCTCGACCAACAAGTTGATTTTTCGAGAGCTCTGCAGAAATGCAGGAGTGGCGACCCCAAACTTCCGAGGGGTGCAAATAAACGACACCAGCAAGTGGCTAGGATGCGATGTGGGTTTTCCTTGCGTGGTGAAACCGATGTCGCTCTCTGCAAGCCGGGGCGTGATTCGATGTGACGATTTGAATGAGGTTCGCGCGGCTCTTGCTCGGATCCAGGCGTTGCTCTCTGAGGAGGAGTCGTCAATTGAAAAGGCGTGCATTATCGAGGACTTTATCCCCGGCAGAGAGTTCGCGATCGAAGCGCTGGTTTGCGCAGGTGAACTCGATGTGCTCGCGATATTTGAAAAACCCGATCCGCTTGACGGCCCGTTTTTCGAGGAGACGATATACATCACGCCACCCACGCTTGAACCGATCGTCATCGAGGACATGATCCGCCAGTTGGAATCTATTTGTCGGGCCATTGGTCTTTTAGAGGGGCCTATTCACGCTGAGGCGCGTGTGAACGATAAGGGGGTCTGGTTCCTGGAACTCGCCAGCCGAACGATTGGGGGGCGGTGCGGACGAGTCGTTGAATATCAGACGGGATATCCGCTCGAGCAACTGGTGTTGCTTAACGCCTGCCGGGGGCAACGTCAGCCGGGCCGACGCTCGGGGGCAAGCGGCGTCATGATGATTCCTGTGCGTGAGCGGGGTGTTCTCCGACGGGTCGAAGGTATCAATCGCGCACGTTCAATCCCCGGGGTGATCGACGTGGAGGTTGACGTGAGGGAAGGTCATTTAATGCGACCCTGGCCCGAAGGCAGTGCGTATCCGGGTTTTATCTTTGCCGGCGGAGCAACGAGCGAATTCGTGGAAGGGGCCTTGCGTGATGCCGAGGCTGAACTGAGATTCATCGTCGCGCCAGAATTCAACGTCAAAACCAATTAAAAACAATAACTTAGGAATTTTTTCGTATGTGATTTCCATAATAGAAAGGACTTAGCGCCCGACAGTGGATTCAACCACTTGAGTAGGCGCTCCTCAACTATTCAAAAATCTTCGGCATTCGAATCATTTAAGTCAATAAAACAGCAACTTATCGGAGATATCTTTTCTCGAACCTTGCCCTGTGTCACTATTCACCTATCCCGGGTTCGGTGCTTTAGCAAGGGTCCAGGAAAACTGCTTTAAAACCAACAGGAGAAATCCGATGAGGAAACTATTTGTTGCGCTCATATCCAGCGCACTGCTGTCTGCCACGGCGTTTGCAGAAGACGTCAAGATTGGGATTATTCTGGGCTTTACCGGTCCGATCGAGTCTTTGACTCCTGACATGGCGGCAGGGGCCGAACTGGCCATTGCCGAGGTGAACGCGGGTGGGAAGTTCATGAACGGCTCGAAGGTCACGGGCATCCGTGGTGATTCGACCTGTATCGATTCAGCCGCAGCACAGGCGACGGCAGAGCGACTGGTCACCTCCGATAAGGTGAACGCGATCATGGGTGCGGACTGTTCCGGCGTAACCGGAGCGATTCTCGCGAACGTTGCCATGCCAAATGGCGTGGTGATGATCTCTCCCTCAGCGACGTCTCCTGGTCTTTCCACCGCAGAAGACAACGGTCTGTTCTTCCGAACAGCGCCTTCTGACGCGCGTCAGGGTCAGGTGGTTGCGGAGATCCTGAAGGACCGTGGCTACACCACGGCCGCCATCACGTATACCAACAACGACTACGGCAAGGGCCTCGCGGACAGCATCGAAAGCAATTTCAAGTCTGTCGGCGGTACGGTAACGATCAACGCTTCCCATGAAGATGGCAAGGCCGATTACAGTGCTGAGGTAGCAGCGCTCGCGCAGGCCGGCGGAGATATCCTGGTCGTCGCCGGATACCTCGACCAGGGCGGCAAGGGCATTATTCAGGGCGCTCTGGATACGGGTGCGTTCGATGTCTTCTATCTGCCGGACGGCATGATCGGCGATTCCCTGCCTGCCGCGATCGGCGATGGTTTGAATGGCTCCATCGGCGACGTGCCGGGAACGGACAGCCCCGGGGCCACCATGTTTGTCGAACTGGCAAGCAAAGCAGGCTTCAAAGGCGATGGTCCGTTTGCACCCGAGTCGTATGACGCGGCTGCGCTTATTCTGTTGGCCATGCAGGCTGCGGGCTCCACCAATAGCCAGGACTTCAAATCGAAGATCATGGAAGTGGCGAACGCGCCGGGCAAAAAGGTCTATCCTGGCGATCTGTCGGCGGCTCTTGAGTACGTGGCCAACGGTGGCGACATCGACTACGTAGGCGCCTCCGCCGTGGAATTGATTGGCCCCGGCGAATCGGCTGGCAGCTATCGCGAGATCCTGGTGGATGGTGGCAAGAACACCACGGTCGGATTCCGCTAACTCTCACGCTTACGGCCCGGGTCGAGTATCACCCGGGCCGTTTTTTTTTGAGCAGATTTTGCCGTGCTAGAGATTCGTCACATCCATAAACGCTTTGGCGGTATTCACGCTGTTGAGGATGCGTCGCTGACTATCGCGCAGGGCAGTATCACCGGACTGATCGGTCCGAACGGGGCCGGCAAGACCACCTTGTTCAATGTGATCGCGGGCCTGTATACCCCTGACTCGGGCAGCGTGGTCTTTGAAGGGAAAGACATTACCGGGAAGAAGCCCCATGAGCTGTTTGAGCAGGGCATTCTTCGCACCTTTCAGATTGCGCACGAATTCTCCTCGCTCAGCGTGCGGGAGAATCTGATGGTGGTGCCCGCTGCGCAATCGGGTGAGCGCCTTTTGGAAACCTGGATCCGACCCTCGAAGGTTCGCCTGGAGGAGGCGCAAAATCGCGAGCGCGCAGAAGAGGTTATTGATTTTCTGCAGTTGGGCGCGGTGGCCGATGAGTTGGCCGGCAACCTCTCCGGGGGGCAGGAGAAATTACTCGAGCTCGGGCGGACGATGATGGCAGAGCCCAAGATTGTGTTCCTCGACGAAGTGGGAGCCGGGGTAAATCGAACGCTGCTTCGCACGATCGGCGACTCCATCATCCGTCTGAATCAGGAGCGCGGTTACACATTCTGCATGATTGAGCACGATATGGACTTCATCGGTCGGCTGTGCGATCCGGTGATTGTGATGGCGAGCGGCGGAGTTCTGGCGACGGGTACGCCTGACGAGGTAATGAACAACGAGGTCGTCATTGAGGCCTATCTCGGCACGGGCCGAAAGCATCAACGGCATTGATCTTGTGAGTCTTTTGCGCGGAGAACATATGGCGGGCGGCTACGGCGGCGCCGACATCCTGCAGGGCTGCGAACTGGAGGTGACCGAGGGCGAAGTCGTCGTAGTGGTGGGCCCAAACGGAGCGGGAAAATCCACAGCGATGAAGGCGCTCTTCGGAATGTTGACCCTTCGGCAAGGACGTGTCTTTTTTAGTGAAGACGACATCACGGCGCTGGCGCCTCAGGAGCGGGTGGCGTTGGGTATGGGCTTCGTCCCGCAGAACGCAAATGTCTTTACGTCGATGACGGTGGAAGAAAATCTGGAGATGGGCGCGTTTACTCGAAAGGATGATTTCTCCGGGACGATGGAGCAGGTCTATAGTCTGTTTCCGATATTAAAAGAAAAACGGCTCCAGCCCGCAGGCGAGCTGTCCGGTGGCCAGCGCCAGCAGGTAGCGGTGGGGCGGGCGCTTATGACCGAGCCGCGCGTGCTGATGCTCGATGAGCCAACCGCTGGCGTGTCACCGATTGTGATGGATGAGCTTTTCGATCGCATTCTTGAGGTCGCCAAAACAGGAATTGCGGTGATGATGGTCGAGCAGAATGCCCGCCAGGCCCTGGAAATCGCCGATCGGGGCTACGTCCTCGTTCAGGGCGAGAATCGCTACACCGACTCAGGTCAGGCGTTGCTTGCCGACCCTGAGGTCAGAAAAGCCTTCTTGGGCGGCTAAGCCATGAGCGATATCCTCAACGCCCTCGCTCTGCTTGGCAACTTTGTGCTGGTGCCTGCGCTGGCCTATGGCAGCCAACTGGCGCTGGGGGCGCTGGGCGTCACCATGGTGTATGCCGTTCTGCGCTTTTCGAATTTTGCCCACGGCGAAACCATGTCGTTCGGAGCGATGATTGCTATTTTGGTCACGTGGGCGCTGCAGGCGTCCGGGATAGGCCTTGGTCCGCTCCCTACGGCGCTGCTCGCGCTTCCCGTGAGCATCCTCGTTACCGTCGGGGTTTGTTTGCTTTTCGATCGCCTGGTTTATCGGTATTACCGACGACAAAAGGCAGCTCCCGTGACCTATCTGATTGTCTCGGTGGGGATTTTGTTCGTATTGAGCGGCATCATTCGCTTCATTATCGGGCCTGCGGATCGAAACTTCGCCGACGGAGAGCGGTTTATCCTCAAAGCGCGCGCTTTCAAGGAAATGACCGGTCTCGATCAGGGTCTGGCGATCAAAACGACTCAAGGCGTCACCGTAATCACCGCTGTGGTTATCGTCGCGCTGCTCTTTTGGTTTTTGAATCGAACGCGCACCGGTAAATCGATGCGGGCCTACTCGGATAACGAGGAACTTGCCCTCTTATCAGGGATCAACCCGGCACGGGTGGTCATGATTACCTGGATTATTACCGGCGCCCTGGCGGCAATCGCCGGCACGCTTTATGGTCTGGATAAGGGTTATAAACCGTTTACCTATCTCGGTCTCGTGTTGCCCATTTTTGCCTCGGCTATTGTAGGCGGCGTGGGTAATCCATTGGGCGCCATTGCCGGGGGCTTTGTCATCGCGTTTTCCGAACTTTTACTGACTTTTGCCTACAAGCGGGTTATCGGCTATTTATCGCCCGGCGATTGGGTGCCGGACGGCCTTATTCAACTGTTGGCCACCGATTACAAGTTGGCGGTGTCGTTTGTGATTCTGGTCATCGTATTGCTCGTGAAGCCGACCGGCATGTTTAGCGGGAAAACCTTGTGAACTCGGTTATGCGTACGGTCGGCCTTTTTTCAATCATGGCGCTCCTGCTGATCGCGGTAGCGGTGTTTCAGAGTGCCAACCTGGCGCTGGCCATTTTTAATCTTTGCCTGATCTCGGCGATCATGACGCTGGGCGTCAATATTCAATGGGGTTACGCGGGCTTATTCAACGCCGGCGTGATGGGTTTTACCGCGCTTGGCGGGCTGGCGGCGGTGATCGTTGCTTTTCCGCCGGTGACCGAGGCCTGGGTAGCGGGCGGCTCCGGGGCGCTGTCTGGGTTGGCTATCGGCGCGTTAGCAATTGCTCTTGGCATTCTCACCTGGAAAAAACTCCCGCTTGCCCCGCGACCAAGGGGCTGGGTAACGGCCGCGGTGGTCATCGGCGGCATTGTCGCGATGCGATGGGTTCTGGATCCCGCGGTCGAGGCTATCGAGGCGGTCGAGCCGGCAAAGACCGGGTTCCTCGGGGGCCTCGGCCTTCCGATCGTATTTTCCTGGATTGCCGGCGGGGCGATGGCGGCGCTTGCGGCCTGGGGCATTGGAAAGATCTCTCTGGGCTTGCGCTCGGACTATCTGGCGATTGCCACGCTCGGTATCTCCGAGATCATTATTTACGTACTCAAAAATGAGGATTGGTTGGCTCGAGGCGTTAAAAACGTAAACGGACTGCCCCGACCCGTCCCATACGAGATCGATCTGCAGGAAACCCAATGGGTTCAGGACCTCGCGCTACAGTGGAACGCCAACGTGATCGAGCTCTCCTCGATCATCGTCAAGGTCTGTTATGCAGGCCTGTTTATCGTGGTTCTTGCGGTTATTTTTTGGCTCTCCGAGCGCGCGCTGCGATCGCCCTGGGGTCGGATGATGCGCGCAATCCGGGACAACGAGAACGCGTCCGGCGCGATGGGAAAGCATGAGACGGCCAGACACCTTCAGGTCTTTGTACTCGGCTCGGCGGTTTTGGGGCTCGCCGGCGCGATGCTGACTACCCTGGACGGTATTTTCACTCCGTCAAGTTACCAGCCCCTGCGCTTCACATTTCTCATCTGGGTGATGGTCATTGTGGGAGGCTCGGGAAATAACCTCGGATCCATTCTCGGCGGCTTTGTTATCTGGTTCTTCTGGATCGAAGCCGAGCCCCTGGGGCTGGCGCTGATTGAATTGCTGACCGCGTCAATGTCGCCAGAAAGCCCCCTGAGACTGCACTTGATTGATAACGCGGCGTATACGCGTTACATCACGATGGGCCTCGTTCTGCTGATCGTATTGCGTTTCTCGCCCAGAGGCCTTATCCCCGAGCGCAATCGCTAGGGCATCCGCCCACGCCTCAGAGCGAGCGGATGGACTCCAGGGTGTCAAAGAGCTCAGCGGTCTCTCCGCTGGTAAGCGGCAGCACCGGCGGCCGGCACGCGCCCACATCGAACCCCAGATGGTTAGCCGCGGCCTTCACCGACGCGTTGTAGACATGCGACCAGACAAACAATTGCGATCGCAAGAGGCTCTTCCAAAGAGCCGCGCCCGTCGAGAGGTCACCACCGCTCACTGCTCTGAATAAAGAAACCGCGGCTTCTGGCAAGAAGTTGACCGAGCCCCAAACGCAACCCACACAGCCTGCCACGAGGGCCGGATAGGTGATTGGGTCTCCGCCGTTAAAGACTTTCCCACCGGTCTCGATGAGTTGTTGGATGCGTACAAAATCGCCGGTGCTGTCTTTGATGTATTCGATCCCATCGATTTTCAGAAGATCTGCAAACATTTCCGGGGTCACATCAAAACCTGAATGAACAGGGATGTTGTAGACCATGACCGGCACGGCGCTGGCTTGCGCGACCGCCTCGTAGTGCGCCATGACCCCTCTGGCGTCCGGGCCCTCAAAATAGGGCGGCAGCACCATGACAGCATCTGCGCCATGATCAGCCGCATGGCGGGTTGCCTCCAAGGTGTCCTCAAGATAGATCGCAGAGGTCTGGGCCAGCATTTTTGCCTTGCCCTGGACATGCTTGCCCGTGATGTCGATCAAATGACGCTTCTCTTCGGGCCGCAGATACGCAAACTCCCCGGTGCCTCCGCACGGCAGGACAATATCGACACCGGCATCAAGCATCCGATCCACGTGCGCCAAGTAGCGCCCGTCGTCAATCTTTTGCCCTGACTCGTCGAACACCGTGCATACCGGCACGCAAACGCCTGTTAATTCGCTCATGGATTATCTGCTCTGATAAAAATAAGATGATGCTAGTCTACGAAACGCGCGGCGCGCTAGGCAATCTGTGAATCTCAAAAAAGAAAGGAGCGTTTATGTCTGAATCACCGGTGGCGATCATCACAGCTGGGGGCGGCGGGATAGGCGCAGCCGTCAGCCGGCGTCTTGCGGCATCCGGCTATCGTGTCGCGATTATGTCGCGCAGTGAGGCCTGTGAATCTCTCGCAGCAGAACTGGCTGGGCTTGCTGTGCGAGGATCAGTTACATCGGCAGATGATCTGGCGGCAATCGTAAATGCCACGATGAAGCAGTACGGCCGCATTGACGCCGTGGTGAATCACACGGCGCACCCCCCGAAAGGGGATCTGTTGGAAATTGATGACGAGGCCTGGCGCGTTGGATTGGATATGCTGATCTTGAACGTGGTGCGCATGGCTCGGCTGGTGACGCCGATTATGGAAAAGCAGGGGGGAGGCGCGTGGGTCAACATCTCAACGTTTGCAGCCTTTGAGCCGGAGCAGGCGCTGCCCGTATCATGCACCCTGAGAGCCGGGCTCTCGGCGTTCTCAAAGCTCTACGCCGACCGGTATGCAAAAGCCGGTATTCGAATGAATAACGTGTTACCCGGTTTCATAAACAGTTTGAATCATGCGCCGGCAACCGCTGAACGAATTCCGCTGGGCAGGATTGGAAGCGTGGAAGAAATTGCCGATACCACGCGCTTTTTGCTGTCGGCCGAGGCGGGTTATATAACCGGGCAGAGCCTGATTGTGGATGGCGGGTTGACGCGGCACATCTGACGGGGCACGACGCTAACGCCGCGCTCGTCAGAAAACGAAAGGAGTTGGCTCCCCGGGCTGGACTCGAACCAGCGACATATGGATTAACAGTCCACCGTTCTACCAACTGAACTACCGGGGAAGATAGGGGCGGCAATGCTAATGGCCAGTCTCGCGTTGGTCAAGCCAAGATGCCCCAGACCCACTACGCGCTCGAACATTCGATCTCAGCACCGCTTGGGGATTTCGATGAGATTCTCGATCGCCCAGCGAGGGTGAGGATCACCGCGGTCCGAGCGCCGTTCCGCACGTCGCAGATCTTGAAGTGGCCATTTGGCCAGGCGCCGCCGATCGCCGTGAATTTTATCCAGTTCGGTGATCGCCAATGAATGGTTACCTGGCTGTCCGGTTTATGATGTGAAAGAAGCGTTTCAGAAACAGAAAAGGCCCCATTTCGATCGGCATCGATAAACGCGAACCAGCCCTGAGACGAGGGTCCCTCACTGCGACAACCCTGTCCCGGATCACCCGCGCAGACGATAACGGGAGTTCCTCGGGTGAGCGCATTCGAGCGGGAGTGGCTCAGATCGTGAAACAGCTGATACGCCGTTTGGTTGACGCGCTGATCGTTGCCCATCGATGCCACGCCTGTCACGGCGATTGACACAAGAATCGCTAAAATAGCGATCACCAGCAGTAATTCCGGTAACGAATATCCCGTTGATAAGGGCTTGAGATGGGGTGTCTTGCCTGGATAATCCATGCGCTTAATTTGAACGGCGCCCATG
>JAYNKS010000018.1:0-16745 GCA_038111345.1 Gammaproteobacteria bacterium
CGTCAAACGAGACCATAGGCGGGATCCGATTCAGCGAGTGGCCCGAGCTGAATGTTCCGCTGGTGGCGGATATGTCGTCCGATTACATGTCTCGCCCGATCCCATGGGATCGATTTGATCTGGTGTATGGCGGCGCCCAAAAGAATCTTGGGCCGGCCGGGATGGCGCTTGTCATTATTCGCAAGACGGTTGCCCGTGAAAACAATAAAGGTATCGGTAAATATCTGCGCTATGACATTCAGGCCGACAAGGACTCTATGTTTAATACGCCTCCAGTCTTTCCGATCTACATGCTCGGCAAGGTGCTTAAATGGATGGAGGCTCAGGGTGGCGTGGAGGCTATGGCTCGCGAGGCCGATGATAAAGCGGGGATGATCTATACCGCTATCGATAAGAGCGGTGGCTACTATGGCTCGCCGGTAGACGCGGGCTCACGCTCGGTGATGAACGTGGTCTTTACCTTACCTAACGAAACACTGGAGAAAGCCTTCTTGTCGCAAGCTGATCAAGCCGGCCTGCTGAATCTCAAGGGGCATCGCAGCGTAGGCGGATGTCGCGCCAGCATCTATAACGCGATGCCGCGTGAGGGGGTAACGGCACTCGCCGATTTTATGAATGCCTTTCGAGCCGCCAATCCGCAGTAGCGGGCCCATCGCCAGCGTATGACGGACATTCACGCGTTCAACCCGTTTGTGGTGACGGCAGCCGATGCGCCTGAAGTCGTCAGCCCGGCATACGACTCGATGAGTTCAGATGAGCGGTTACGCTTTCGCCAGGCCCATCCGCGCAACTACATCAACGTTATGCGCACCACTGATGATTTTCCGGAGGGTCATCGACCCTCGGAAAGTCAGGTGACGGCAGAAAATATTGATCAGCTCAATCAGTTGCGAGAGAGCGGCGCCTTTTTGGAGTCTTCCGACGACGCTTTATTCATCTACCGATTAGAGATTGACGGTCACCAACAGACCGGAATCGTCACTGAAATCCCCATCAGCGAGTATGGCGATGGTTCTGTAAGAAAGCATGAAGAGACCCGCAAAGAGCACGAGCTGCGGTTGGTGAGTTACCTGAAGGAAGTGGGCGCGAGTTCCAGTCCTGTATGTCTGGCCTATGATGGGCGCTCGGCAATTGATGCCATTGTTGATGACGTCGCCCGGTCAGTTCCGTTTCTGGACTTTAGGCTCCCCGACGGTATCCATCAGAAATTGTGGCGGGTGACTGATAAGAAACAAATTGAAATTCTTAAATCCGAGTTTAGAGAGGTTCATGCGACCTACCTGACCGATGGCCATCATCGGGCGGCTTCAACGCTTCGTCACGCGGCCGGTCGTCATGCGGAGGGTTGCGGGGCAGGCCCATGGGATTTTCTGCTCGTGGTTCTCTTTCCTGCCGAGCAATTGCGGGTTTTGCCGTTCAATCGATGCGTTCGGGACCTGGGTCCACTCAGCCTTGAAGAATTGCTCGAAAAGATAAGCGAGCATTTTTCGGTAGAGCCCGTCCCCGATACAGAAGAGTCCCTTCCAACAAGGCACGGTGAGTTTTTAATGATCGCCGATGGCCAGGCCTTTCGACTGACGCGGCATTCGGATGTGACCTCAGGTTCTCCAGTTGAAAACCTGGATGTCAGTTACCTGCAGGATCGTCTTCTTTCTCCGATCCTGGGGATTCAGGACGCGCGCGGTGATTCCCGGCTTGACTATGTGACCGGGGACTCAGGGCTCGCCGGGCTCAAGCAGCGCCAGGCGCAAGGCTGGCAGTTGGGATTTGCCTGTTTCCCGACTTCAATGGAGGAACTCATGGCGGTGGCCGATGCCGGAGAGGTAATGCCGCCGAAGTCGACCTGTTTTGATCCTAAGCCAAGGTCTGGTCTGTTCTTAAGAATATCCTGAACCGACGTGACGCCGTTTCGGCGGCTTTTGATTGTCGGCCAGTTGTCATCGGGGGCGTTTTGGATTTCGCTTTGGTCTGGAATGAATATAATGGGCCTCGACCCATGCGTGTCGCCTCATGAGGATGGAGTGTCGCGACCAAAACACTCTATAGCTAATCAAAAATTAGAATGCGCTCAGGAACCCTTTTCACCCCCTCATTGATCCGGCACGTCCTATGAGTGATGACCAAACAGATGATCTAGACCTTCGTACCCTGTCTGATGAAGAGCTTGTCGAGCAAATGCATGATGATCTCTACGACGGGCTGAAAGAGGAGATTGAAGAGGGCACCAATATTCTGCTCGAGCGCGGCTGGCCAGCAGATAAGGTTCTAGCGGAAGCGCTGGTCGAGGGGATGCGCATCGTCGGAATCGATTTCAGAGATGGCATTTTGTTTGTCCCTGAGGTGTTGATGGCTGCCAACGCAATGAAGGGCGGCATGGCGATCCTTCGCCCCCTGCTCGCCGAAACCGGAGCAGAAACGATCGGAACGGTAGTGATTGGAACGGTAAAAGGGGATATCCACGATATCGGCAAGAATCTCGTGGGCATGATGCTCGAGGGCGCGGGTTTTGAAGTGTTTGATATCGGTATCAACAATCCCGTCGAGAACTATCTTGAGGCCATTGAAAAGCACAAACCCGATATTGTCGGCATGTCGGCTTTGCTAACAACGACGATGCCCTATATGAAGGTCGTGATCGACACGATGGTTGAGCAGGGCATTCGAAACGACTATGTCGTGCTGGTAGGCGGCGCGCCGTTGAATGAGGAATTTGGCAAAGCGATTGGTGCGGATGCTTATTGTCGCGATGCAGCGGTCGCGGTGGAGACAGCAAAGCAGCTCGTTGCTGAAAAACGCGCCGCCCGATAAAGCGAGACAATCTCCCCAGATTGAAGTGAGCGCAAGCGGCGCCACCCGACCGCTGTTGGGTGCTACCTTAAGATAACCTAGTGGAAGATCCGGCCATGCATTCGGGCGCAACGGCAGGCGCTCAAAAAGACCGCAGCCTGGTGATTGCCTGCGGCGCGCTCGCTCACGAGATCACGGCGTTAAAGCGGCTCAATCAGTGGGACCATTTGACCATCGAATGCCTGCCCGCGAGCCTTCATAACCGGCCTGAACATATTGCGCCGCGGGTCAAAGAAAAGATTGAGGCGGCTCGTGGCCTCTACCGGTCGATTTTTGTGGCCTATGCCGACTGCGGTACGGGCGGACTGCTCGATAAGGCCTTGCAAGGTGAGGACATCGCTCGGCTTCCTGGAGCACACTGCTATGAATTCTTTTGGGGGTCGAAAGCCTTTCTGGAGCGCCTGGATGCCGAGCCGGGGGTGTTTTATCTTACGGATTTTCTGGCGCAGCATTTCGAGCGACTGATCATGCAGGATCTGGGTATTCGCAAACATCCAGAGTTGCTCGATCTTTACTTTGGAAACTATACCCACCTGGTGTTTCTTTCTCAGTCGCCCTCGCCGCAGACGATACAGATGGCAAGACAAGCCGCAGACGCGCTCGGTTTGCCTTTTCAGCATATTCACACCGGGTATGGTGATCTCGAAAAACAGCTGAACGCCTTTGCTGGTCAGCTGGCGTCCTGAACCTGCCGCCCAGTCTGAGGAGATTCCAAAGTGGCTAAATTGATTACGGTATATTGGCGCGATATTCCCTCGCAAGTCATGACTCGACAAGGTCGCGATACCCGCAAGGTGCTCCTGAGCGAGCGATTTCAGGATGCCATTGACCGGGCGGCCATGCGTGCGGGTAAGGGTTCGTCGGATGCATATATGAGTGAGTGGCGGCGGGAGACGGTCGCCTGTGACGACGCCGATCTAGAAGCCGCCGTTCAAGCGCAAGCGGATCATCTCGAACGCTCCTTCTCCGATGACGATCTGTTGGCACTGATCCGGGCCAAGGGCTCAAAAAGCCCTGGCACCGAATAAGCAGACACTCGAGACACCCCGCTATGTACGCCATCAGACGCTGGTCCGTCCGCCATGCGCGGAAGCTTGAATGGCTATACCAGCGCTTTGAAGGGGTATTGCTGTTTTTGCATCCGATCTGGCTCTGGCTCGGATACGACCGTATCGAAAAGCCCATACGGGCGACAGAGCAATTCGTTAAGGAAACCATGTTTGATTGCAAGATGTGCGGCAGTTGTGTGCTGAGTCAGACGGGAATGGCCTGCCCGATGAACTGCCCGAAAGAGCTTCGTAATGGCCCGTGCGGCGGCGTGCGGGCGCACGGTTATTGCGAGGTCAAACCGGACATGCGATGCGTATGGGTCGAAGCCTGGGAAGGGTCACAACGCATGCGCGGAAGCGAGAAGATTCAGCTGGTCCAGCCGCCGGTCGCACAGCAGCATCGAGGACGTTCCTCATGGCTGCGCGAAATTCGTCGCAAGCGTGACGAGCGTTTTTTCTCCTCTGCGGGGTCTTCCGGTGGATAAAACCAGTCAGGATCTGAGCCGGCTGCCGCCGGTGCTGGAGGGACACAGCTCCGGAGGGCGCCTTGAGCGAGTGCTTCGGGCGGGCCATTTCGCCGTCACGGCAGAAATCGCGCCGCCAGACTCGGCTGACGCCGAAGAGGTCTATCAGCGTGCGGCAGTTTTTGATGGCTACGTCGATGCGATCAACGCGACGGATGGGTCGGGGGCCAATTGTCATATGTCAAGCGTGGGGGTCTGCTCTCTGTTGACGCGCCGCGGCTATGCGATGGTGATGCAGGTCTCCTGCCGTGACAAAAACCGCATTGCGATACAAGGCGATGTGCTGGGCGCATCAGCCATGGGGGTGGCGAACATTCTCTGCCTCACGGGTGACGGGGTGCAGGCGGGTGATCAGCCTGATGCCAAGCCGGTGTTTGATCTGGATTGCATGAGCCTGCTCCAGATGGTCTCTTCCATGCGTGATAATCGCCAGTTTCTTAGTGGTCGAAAATTAACCAGTCCGCCCCAGGTGTTTTTGGGCGCCGCAGCAAATCCATTTGGCCCGCCCCTTGATTATCGCCCTTTGCGGTTACAGAAAAAGATCGAAGCCGGCGCGCAGTTTGTTCAGACGCAGTACTGTTTTGATTTGGACTTGCTTCAGGCCTATATGGAGCGGGTTCGGGATCTAGGCTTAACGGAGCGTTGCTATATTCTGATTGGCGTCGGCCCAATGCCCTCCGCAAAAACAGCGGCCTGGATCCGAGATAACGTTCCGGGGGTGCATATTCCGGACGCCATTATCCGCAGATTACTCGGGGCAAAAGATCAGCGCGAAGAGGGCGTCAGAATATGTGTTGAAATGATTCAGGCCGTTAAAGAGATGAATGGTGTTCATGGGGTGCACGTTATGGCCTATCGACAGGAGGAGCGCGTGCCCGAGATTATTTCAGCATCAGGGGTTCTGGGTGGTCGAAAGCCATGGTATCCAGGAATGAAAACAGATCACATTTAAAGGGGATCAGCCGGTGACCGTTACTGTTGTCAGTTCAGCAAGAAAAGAAGTCCGAATTGGATTCGATCAGCCGTTTTGCATTATTGGAGAACGGATTAACCCGACGGGCCGTAAGATTCTCGCAGACGAGATGAAGGTTGGGGACTACAGCCGAGTGCAAGCCGATGCCTTGGCTCAGGTGGCGGCGGGAGCCCATATGCTGGACGTGAACGCCGGCATTCCGCTGGCGGACGAGCCGGCAATTTTGGCGGACTGCGTGAAACTGGTCCAGTCGCTCACAGATGTGCCGTTGTCCATTGATTCATCTATCGTGGCAGCGTTGGAGTCGGGTCTTTCGGTTTACCAGGGTAAGGCGCTAGTTAATTCGGTAACCGGCGAGGAGGAGAGGCTTGAGCAGGTTTTGCCTCTGGTAAAAAAGTATGGCGCAGCGGTCGTGGCCATATCAAACGATGAGACGGGGATCTCAGAGGATCCGAATGTCCGATTTGCGGTGGCCAAGAAAATCGTAGAGCGTGCAGCGGATCATGGGATTCCAGCTTCCGACGTGGTGGTCGATCCGCTGGTTATGCCGATCGGCGCGTTGAACAACGCCGGCCAGCAGGTGATGCACATCCTCACCAGGCTTCGTGACGAGTTAAAGGTGAACAGCACATGCGGTGCATCAAACGTAAGCTTTGGCCTGCCGAATCGTAATGGACTGAATGCCGCTTTTCTGACGATGGCGATTGGGGCAGGCATGACCTCCGCTATCACCAGCCCGCTGCACGTGGAGGTCATGCAGGCAGTTATGGGGGCCGATGTCATGATGGGGCACGACCCGGATTGCCTTCGATGGATTTCAAAGTTCCGACAGCCTCCTGCAGAGGGTCAGGTCAGCGCGCGGGATGGGCGTCGCGGCGGGCGTCGAAGGGCGCGTGGTGTCTGAGACACCCATCTCTGGGCGATGTTTGTGTGGAGATGTCCGGTTCACGGTAGAAGGACCGTTGCGGCCGGTTCTGGTGTGTCATTGCGGGCAATGCCGACGGATGAGCGGCCACCTTTGGGCCGCGACCGCAGCCGATCGCGATGGCGTGCGATTTGCGGCGCAAGACACGCTGCGCTGGTTCTCATCCTCCGATCGTGCGCAACGGGGGTTTTGTGAGCGGTGCGGCTCAAGTCTGTTCTGGAGTCACGAGGACAAACAGACGCTGTCGATCGCGGCTGGTGCGCTCGATTCACCAACTGGATTAAAAACACAGGCGCATATATTTTTTTCGGACGCCTCAGATTATTACGCTGTGCACCCTGACGAGCCGACGTATCCAAATTCGTCTGATTAACACCCGCGGTCGCTTTTTTGGATAATCTGGCTATGCCACAGGATCTTCTTGTTGTATTCACGCCCTCCGGCCGTCGCGGTCGGGTGCCCCATGGCACAACCGTGCTTCAGGCAGCCCGAGATCTCGGTGTGGACCTGGACTCCGTCTGCGGTGGTCGAGCCATTTGCGGCCGTTGTCAGGTCCGTCTAAGCGAGGGATCGTTTCCAAAGCACGGAATCGAATCGCGATCGGATAGCTTGTCCGCGTTTGGGGAAAACGAGATCGAATTTGACAAGACCGAAGGCCTGGCGGCGGGTCGGCGGCTGGGATGCTCGGCGAAGTTGATCGGTGATACCGTAATCGATGTGCCCCCAGAGAGTCAGGTCCATAGGCAGGTCGTACGTAAACGCACCGAGGTTCATGACCTGTCAGTCAATCCGCTGGTGCGCCTTCATGTCGTCGAGGTGTCCGAGCCCAATATGCATGAACCCGTCTCGGATTTGCGCCGCTTGATCGAGGAGCTTGAATTTGAGTGGGGCCTGACCGACCTGAGTTGTGACCCCCATGTACTCAAAAACCTGCAGCCCGCTATGCGTAAGGCCCATTGGCAGGTCACCGTGGCGGTTTATTGTGAAAAAGAAATCATTGCTGTATGGCCGGGGTTTCACCAGACGGCGCTGGGGCTTGCTGTCGATATCGGATCAACGACTATTGCGGCCCACCTGGTAGATCTCGCGAGTGGTGAGGCGCTGGCCTCTGCTGGTCGAATGAACCCCCAAATCCGATTCGGTGAGGATTTAATGAGCCGCGTCTCCTACGTGATGATGCATCCGGGAAGTGAGGAGCAAATGTGTGCGGCGGTTCGTGAGGCCGTTGCGGAACTGATTCAGGAGGTCTGCGCGGAGGCCAACCAGTCGCCAGACAACATCCTGGATTGTACGTTTGTCGGTAATCCCATCATGCATCACCTCTTTCTGGGATTGTCGCCGGTTGAATTGGGCGGCGCGCCTTTCGCGCTCGCCACGGAAGGGGCTGTCACGGTCAAAGCAGGTGAGCTTAACCTCGGGATCCACCCGGGTGCCCGCTGCTATGTGTTGCCCTGTATCGCAGGACATGTCGGCGCAGATTGTGCAGCGGTGGTGCTTTCCGAAGCGCCTTATCTGCGAGAGGAGGTCTCTTTGCTGGTAGATGTCGGTACCAATGCAGAAATTGTCCTCGGCAATCGACATCGATTGCTTTCGGCGAGCAGTCCTACAGGCCCGGCTTTCGAGGGCGCTCAGATTAGTGGAGGGCAACGGGCTGCGCCAGGCGCGATCGAGCGGGTACGCATTGACCCAAAAACGCTCGAGCCTCGTTATAAGGTAATTGGCTGTGACGCGTGGTCGGATGAACCTGACTTCAAAGACGCCGTGCACGATACCGGCATTACCGGCATTTGTGGCTCTGGTATCATCGAAGTGATCGCCGAGATGTATCTGGCGGGCATCATCAATACTGATGGCGTGGTCAATGGAGCACTTGCCGCGCAATCAAGTCGAGTAGAGGCTGATGGTCGAACCTTTTCTTACGTGCTTCATGACGGCGATGTCAAAGTCATCATTACGCAAAATGACGTGCGTGCGATTCAATTAGCAAAAGCGGCTCTTTATGCCGGCGTTCGTCTGCTGATGGATAAATTGGGGGTGGAGAAAGTGGACCGCATTCGCTTGGCGGGCGCGTTTGGCTCTCATATCGACGTTAAGTACGCGATGGTTCTGGGTCTTATTCCAGACTGCGCCATTGAGGACGTCACCTCGGCGGGTAACGCGGCGGGCAGCGGGGCTCACATCGCGTTGGTTGATGGAAATGCGCGTCTGGAGATTGAGCGGGAGGTTCGTCGCATTGAGAAAATTGAGACCGCGGTCGAGTCTCGTTTTCAGGAGCATTTTGTAGAGGCTATGGCGATTCCCCATAAAACGGCGCAATACCCCCAGCTGTCGAAGGTTGTGCAATGGCCCGTGGGTTCACCATCGGTTAGTGAAAGCGCGTTGCCCGCCCGGCGGCGTCGACGACGGTAGCAGTATCGGCTAAGGTTAGTCATGCCGCGTTTGAGTCGGCATGAACAATGGACCCCCTTTTGGAAGCCGGATGATTGATAGTTTGCGACAGGCGCCGCTTTTTGCAGCGCTCCCCGAGCATGATCTCGCCCAGCTGGCGCAGATGGCGCGCGAAGTTGAGGTACAGCCTGGCGAGGTGATCATTCATCAAGGTGCCGACAGCGATGCCCTGTATGTCGTCACGTCGGGGCAGATTCGGGTGTTCCTCACGGACGAATCTGGAAAGGAAATTATTCTGAGTCTTGACGGGCCGGGCACGGTGGTGGGCGAGATCTCCGTTCTTGACGGCGCCCCGCGATCCGCATCTGTGGCGGCGAGACAAAAAACGCAGCTTTTGAAAATAGACGGTAGCGCGCTTCGCAATCTGCTTGAATCCAATATGCCCCTGGCGATGGCCGTGATCAAGGCGCTCGCTTCGAGAGTCCGTAAACTGACCGATGCCACTCACGGATTGGCGTTGAATAGTGCCTATCGGCGATTGGTGCGAAAGCTTTATGAGTATGCGGAGGAGGTCGACGGCGTACTGGTCATTACCGAGCGCTTAACTCATCAGCTACTGGCCGATATGATCGGATGCTCCCGGGAGATGGTGAGTCGGATTATGAGTGACCTTTCTCGCGGCGGTTATATACGCGTTGAGGGAAAACGCTGGATCATCGATAAGAAACTACCGGCGGATTATTGATGAAGGGCCGAATCGAAAAGATGATAACGAGCCTTGAGCACCCGGTTCGGTATCAGTTGCCGATCAGCGATCAGGTCCTGGATCTCAATCCGCTGATCGGACGTGATCTGACCCTGACATACACCGGTACGATCTCCTGCATCGCCTGCGGGCGCAACACGAATAAAAGTTTCAATCAGGGGCATTGTTATCCGTGTTTTAAGCGCCTTGCCTCTTGCGATCAATGCATTCTCAAACCAGAGCTCTGCCATTTCCACGAGGGAACCTGTCGAGAGCCGGAGTGGGGTAAAGCCCAGTGTTTTGGTCCACACGTCGTCTATTTGGCAAACTCCTCTGGCCTGAAGGTTGGTATTACGCGAGCCACCCAAATACCTACGCGTTGGATTGATCAGGGAGCGTCGCAGGCTCTGCCTATATTTGAAGTAGCCGATCGACGCACAGCGGGCCTGATTGAAGCGCAGATGCGGTCTTTTGTCTCAGACCGGACGGATTGGCGCAAGATGCTTAAGGGCGCTCCTCCACCGCTATGCCTGAAGACAGAGCGAAACCGATTGCTGGACGGCGTTCGTGGGTTTGTCGATCAACTCAACGAAAAAAACGGAACGGTAAAAGCAAAAGCGGCCGAGGCTGAGACCGTCTGTGAGATTATTTATCCGGTCGATACGTATCCTGAAAAGGTCAAGACACATAATTTTGATAAGAACCCATCGGTTACGGGACGACTCACCGGTATTAAGGGCCAGTACCTAATGATGGGAGACGTCGTCTTTAATATTCGCAAGTTCGCCGGCTACGAGATCGAGATCGATTACTGATCTGATCAAAGTCCGGTGGCGGTCTTCAGTTCGTCGATCTCGCTGGGTCGATTACGGATGCGCCCCAACGGCCGACATTGACCTCGTTACCCGGATAAGGCGTCGCGGGGATATTCAATGAGAGGAGCAAAGAAAGGCCCGCAAGGCCAGCCCCCACGAGAAATACGGCTGCAGGTGAGTTTAGCCATAGAACGCCCAGCATTGCAGGAAGGACGACGGCGGCGATGTGGTTAATGGTGAAGGACACGCCTGCGCTGGAGGCTATATCGGCGGGATCGGCGATCTTCTGGAAGTATGTCTTGATCGCGATCGCGAGGGCGAAGAAGAAATGATCAACGATATAAAGACCTGCCGCAACGTGAGCGTTTTGCACGAAGGCGTAGGCAGTAAACACGCCGATCAGGCCGACGTACTCAAACACCAACGCCGTGCGTTCGCCTACCACTCCGATTATCCGACCGATCCGTCCGGCGAAAAGCATATTCAAAATGGCATTAATCAGAAAAAGTGCTGAGACTTCTGCAACGCCGTAGCCAAATTTCTCGACCATCAGAAAACCGGCGAAGACGATAAAAATCTGCCTGCGAGCGCCGGAGAGGAATGTGAGGCCGTAGTACAGCCAGTATCGCTTTCGAAAAATCAGATGTCGATGCTGTCGAGCCTTTTGCGGGAACTCCGGGAAAAAGAGCCAGCAGAAAATGACGATCGCGAGCGTCGCGCCGCCTCCAAACCAATACATCCGTTCGAAGTCGAGCGCCACCACGTCAAAGGCAAGCCAGATGGCGGCGAATGTAACGATCGACGTAAACGCGCCGATGGCGATTATTCGCCCGAGCACCTCCGGCGTTTTGTTCTTATCAATCCATTGCAGCGAGAGCGACGTCTGTATGGTTTCGTAGTAATGAAACCCGATCGACATGACGACGGTTGTCAGATAGAGACCCATCACGCTCGGAAACATACCGGTCACGGCCGTTCCAATACCCAGCAGGGCAAGCGAGACCAGGGCAATAGACTGCTCTTTTAAGAGGAATAAAAGAAAGACCACAGCGAATGCCAGAAAACCTGGAACCTCGCGGAGGCTCTGGAGGATTCCGATCTCTGCTCCCGAGAAGGCCGCACGTTCTATTGCAAAATTATTCAGAAGCGCCTGCCAGGTGGCAAAGCTCAGCGGTACGGCCCCGGCCATCAGTAGCAACATAATCTCGGGACGACCGCGAAGTCGTTGAAGCGCCGGAATCATCAATTGGTCAGTCCATGAATGTGGATTAAGCGCCTTATCAAGCGCAGGATTCTCCCGCTTGCTGAACGCCACTATAGTGAAAACAACCGCTCAATGATACAGTGACGGCGCTCCACTAACGGCACATTAAGAAAGATTACTCCTTGACTACAGCACCTTATCGAGTCGGACTGTTCGTAACCTGTCTTGCGGACTTGATGCGCCCGCAAGTGGCGTTTGCAGCGGTTAAAGTGCTGGAGGATGCGGGCTGTCAGGTGGTGGTCCCGAGGGCTCAGAGCTGCTGCGGACAGCCTGCACTGAACAGCGGCGACCGCACCAACACGATCGAAATCGCAAAACATGTCATTGAGGTGTTTGAGGAATACGACTTCGTGGTGGCCCCTTCGGGGTCATGTGCCGATACCATCAAGAACAAATATCCAGACCTATTCGCCAAAGACATGCAGTGGGTCAAACGCGCCCATGCCCTGGCCGGGAAAACCTGGGAACTGACCAGTTTCCTGCGCGAGAGACTGAACGTGACTGCGTTGGCGTCGTCGTATAAAGGGGTATGCACCTATCACGATTCCTGCTCGGGGCTGCGGGGGCTGAACATTCAGAGCCAGCCCCGTGAGCTGCTCGCCAAGGTGGACGGGTTGACGTTATCAGAGATGAAAGACAGTAATGTCTGCTGTGGCTTTGGAGGACTTTTTAGCGTCAAGTACCCCGATATCTCGGCCCGAATGGTGCAGGACAAGTGCGCCGATATTGTCGACACAACGGCCGACACTATTTTGGGCGGTGATCTGGGTTGCTTGCTGAATATAGCTGGACGTTTGCGACGTGAGGGTCGTTCGACACGGGTCTTTCATGTGGCTGAAGTGCTGGCCGGTATGACGGATGGTCCGGCGATCGGTGAGGGAGACGATTCTCAATGAATGCCCAAGTGAGCTCACAACGCGTGGAGTTTAAGGCTCGTGTCAGGAACGCGCTGGGTGATGTGAATCTTCAGCGCGCTATGGCCAAGGCGCGAGGCGGATTTGTTGACAAGCGACGCGAGGCACGCGACGCGCTTCCGGAGTTTGACGCCATACGCGATGCCGCTCGCGACATCAAAGATCATGTGCTTGCCAATTTGGACTCTTATCTAGAGTTGTACGAGCAGAAGGTTCGCGAAAACGGCGGACACGTCCATTGGGCTCGCGACGCCGATGAGGCCTGCCAGATCATTGCCGATATCTGCAAGCAGGCGGGCGCCCGCACGGTGACAAAAGGCAAATCCATGGTCTCCGAGGAGATGTACCTTAATCCGGTTCTGGAGGCGTCCGGGATCAAGGTGGTGGAAACCGATCTTGGGGAGTACATCGTTCAACTCGCGGGAGAGACCCCCAGTCATATTATTGCGCCGGCGGTTCATAAAACCCGCGAGCAAATTACCGAGCTCTTTCATCAGCACCATAGCCCTCTGGGATATACGGATCGGGTGACGCAGCGTGAGGCGTTGGTGAACGAGGCTCGAAGTGTTCTGCGGGAACGCTTCGTATCAGCCGATGTGGGCATCACGGGCGCGAATTTTCTCATTGCTGAGACGGGCTCAAATGTTATTGTGACTAACGAGGGCAATGGGGACCTCACCAGCTCGTTGCCAAAAGTACATATTGTGACGGCGGGAATTGAGAAGGTGATTCCCTCTCTTGAAGATCTTTCGGTGTTGCTGCGTGTGCTTGCACGAAGTGCCACAGGACAGGAATTCTCCGCATACACCTCTATTTATTCAGGTCCCCGTCGTTCTCAGGACGGGGAGGGTCCCGAGGAATATCATGTGGTGCTGCTGGATAACGGGCGCTCGACCATGCTTGGTGGTGTGTATCAACCCATGCTTCGCTGCATTCGTTGCGGAGCCTGCTTGAATCACTGTCCGGTTTATAGCGCCATTGGTGGGCACTCCTATGGATGGATTTATCCTGGGCCGATGGGCTCTGTGTTGACGCCTTTACTCAACGGATTTGACGACTCAGTGGATTTGCCCAACGCCTGTACCCTCAACGGACGATGCAAGGAAGTTTGCCCGGTTCGAATTCCACTCTCGGATTTATTGCTGGAGCATCGTCTCGAGCAGCATCAGCGAAAACTCACTTCGCCATTAGGGCGTAAGATTCTGGGTGCTTGGGCCTGGCTCGCCAAACGCCCCCGTCTTTACCAGGGTGTAATGGCCCTCCCGCTTTGGGTGGCATACCGTTTGGGCCATAGATCCGGCGTGCTGCGGCGTTTGCCCGGACTCAGTGGCTGGACGGAAAGCCGGGATTTTCCGACCCCGGCGAGACGTTCATTTATGCGTCAGTGGCAGAGCGGTCATCGACCATGAGTGAGGCACGTGAGCAAATCCTCTCGACGGTCCGTAGATCGCTAAGGGGAGGGGAGCCCAAAACGAGGCGTCGGCTCGACGAACTTCAGGCGCGGCTCAGTCGCACCGCCCCTATGGTGCAGCCCCAATTAGATGATGATGTTTTGGCTCTTTTTTGTCTTAAGCATGTGGCCGTGCATGGCACCTACGAGCGCCTCCCTGCCGATCAGATCGAAGAGGGGGTTCGTCGACATTTGCGTGGCTTGGAGGTGGATCCCCAGTTTTGTCTCGGAGGAGGACCGCTCCTGGATCAAGTCGCCTGGTCAGATAAAGTATTCACGTATCGAAAGAGCGCAGATAAAGATACCCGGATTGCGGTAAGCGAAGCGTTTGCGGGTGTGTCAGAGACTGGAACCCTGGTTATGCGCTCCTCTGCGGAAAATCCGCCCTCGCATAATTTTCTGCCCGATGACCATATTGTGGTGCTGCACCAGGAGCGTATCGTCCGTTGGACAGAGGATGTCTGGGCGTTGCTGCGCAAGGAAGACGCCTTCCCGCCCCGCGCCGTCAATTTCATAACGGGTCCTTCCAAGACCGGCGATATCGAGCAGACCATCCAGTATGGCGCCCATGGACCGAGGCGTTTGCATATTTTGATTATCGACGCCTAGTTGCTTAGGTGATGCGAATGGGGCGATACCAGGGTTTCCTGTCGTTATAATCCAGCGTATGAAGTCGACGGTCAGCAGGCATAAACGCCTAACTCGACGGGCGTCCTCCCGGGGTAAAAAGCGTGCAGGATAGTTTTTCTAAAGAAGCGCTACTGGAGTGTGGGCACGGGCGTCTGTTCGGCCCGGGCAACGCCCAACTGCCTTTGCCTCCCATGCTGATGTTTGACCGAATTGTCCGGATAGCAGACGAGGGCGGAGAGTACGGCAAGGGCGAAATCGTCGCAGAGCTGGATATTCGGCCTGACCTTTGGTTTTTTGATTGCCACTTTGAGGGCGATCCGGTGATGCCCGGTTGCCTTGGCGTCGATGCGCTCTGGCAGCTGGTCGGTTTTTTTCTCGGATGGAAAGGGGGCAAGGGTCACGGGCGGGCGCTGGGCTCTGGCGAAATTCGATTTACCGGTCAGGTACGGCCGGACAGCAAACTGGTTCGGTATCGCGTGTCATTAAAGCGGGTCGTCATGCGCAAGCTTTATATGGGCATTGCCGATGGCTACGTCGAGGTCGATGATCAGACCATTTATACCGGTCGTGATCTTCGGGTCGGCTTGTTTACGGAAGGCGGATAAGGGGGGCGTATGAATCGGGTCGTCGTCACCGGTATGGGCATCGTTAGCAGCATCGGCAATAACTGTGCTGAGGTCGAAGCCTCCCTGCGGGTTGGTCGATCGGGGATTCGATTCTCCGAAGAGTATCAGGCGCTGGGCTTTCGCTCGCAGGTGTATGGTGCCGTAGATATCGATCTGGACGCGCTGATCGATCGTAAGCTCAAGCGGTTCATGGGTGCATCAGCTGCCTACAACTACGTCGCCATGCGTGAGGCTGTTGAGGCATCAGGCCTCAGCGCGGAGACAATCTCAAATCCCCGCACCGGTCTGGTTGTGGGAAGTGGCGGCGGTTCACCTGAGAACATCGTCGCCGCGGCAGATATTCTTCGTGAGAAAGGCGTCAAGCGTGTCGGACCGTACATGGTGACGCGCACCATGTCGAGCACCAACTCAGCCTGTCTGAGTACAGCGTTTTCTATTAAGGGGCTTTCCTACTCCATAAGTTCCGCCTGCTCCACCAGCGCGCACTGCATCGGGCACGCGATGGAGCTGATTCAGATGGGTAAACAGGATGTTGTCTTTGCGGGCGGCGGGGAGGAGCTCCATTGGACCACGTCGGTATTGTTTGACGCGATGGGCGCCATGTCCTCTAAATACAATGACGCGCCGGAAACGGCATCGAGGACCTACGATGTCAATCGGGACGGCTTTGTGATCTCAGGCGGTGGCGGTCTGCTGGTGCTCGAGTCGCTGGAGCACGCCCAGAGCCGGGGCGCGCATATTCTTGCCGAACTTGTTGGCTATGGTGCCACCAGCGATGGCCACGATATGGTCCAACCCTCAGGAGAGGGCGCTATTCGATGTATGAATCTGGCCCTTACGGATGTCGATACTCCAGTGGATTACATCAATACCCATGGCACCAGCACCCCCGCGGGCGACATTCAGGAGTTGGAGGCTATTCGTGCCGTTTTCGGAGAATCCGCCCCTCCGCTCAGCGCGACTAAATCGCTTACCGGGCATGCGCTCGGCGCAGCGGGCGTCAACGAGGCTATTTACTCGCTGATCATGATGCAGGGAGGATTTATCGCTCCGTCGATCAATATCTCTGATCTGGATCCGCGTGCGCTGGGATTTCCGATTGTGCAAACGCCCACAGACGCGCCGAATCTCCAGACGGTGATGTCCAATAGTTTCGGTTTTGGTGGAACAAACGCCACGCTGGTGTTCAGGCGTTTTGCCGATTAGACCCCTCGCGCTTGGTTAGCGGCTCGGTTCGGTTAATTCGTCGTTTTTCGGGCTCTCAGATCCAAAGCGTTTGGCCACGTAGGCCTCCACCAAGTCGATAAACTGATCGGAGATATTGTCGCCTCTCAGCGTGCAGATTTTTTCGCCGTCTTGAAAGACAGGAGCGACCGGTTTCTCTCCCGTGCCGGGCAGGCTAATTCCAATATCGGCGTGCCGACTCTCTCCCGGACCATTTACCACGCACCCCATGACGGCCACGGAGAGTGTTTCGGATCCCGGATACTGCACGCGCCATTTGCTCATACTCTTGCGCAAATGATCTTCGACATCGGCGGCCAGGTGTTGAAAAAAGTCGCTGGTGGTGCGACCGCATCCGGGGCACGCCGTGA
>JAYNKS010000019.1:0-3957 GCA_038111345.1 Gammaproteobacteria bacterium
GAGTCCCCAGGATAGATCTGGTTAAACCACTTGCCGTAGTCCGGACTGGCATGTTTGTCCGCGCCCAACACGGCAGAGTTATAGCCGTGCTGACCCCAACCATCCACACCACCACCATCGATGGATCGACCAGCGGCGACGGGATCGAAGCAGAAATCAAGGAACGCGTAGGTTTCATCGATGTTCTCAGCGCCGGAAGAGATCGTCAGGCCATCTACCCAAGCCAAAGACCCTTCAATCGGTGCGCGATAAATAACCGGCTTTCCTTCTTTCATCTGAACCGTCGGCGGGCCATCCCAGGTCTGACCAACAACCACGCCACCTGACATAAAGCCGTTTTTCTGGCTGTCCGCATCGTTCCAGAACAATTTCACCTGACTCTTGTTCTTGATGCAGAAATCAGTAACCACCTGCCAGATCTTTCGCATGGTGGCCTCGTCTTCATAGGCCTTACGCATAGCACCGGGCTCGAGGGCGCCAGTTGTTTCGAGGTACAGGCCCGCTCCGAGCATACCGGAGTGCGGACGCATCATCGTCTTGCCCTCCATCTCTTTATTCCAGATGTCACCATAGCTCGGCATCTCGCCAGCGCGGGCGGGTGTCCACTTATCAGACCGCCAAGCGATGCCCTCAGTGCCCCAAATCTGCGGCAGCCAGTGCGAACCCTTGCCACCAAAGTTCCACTCGTTGTCGCCGACGGCCAGCATCGCCGGGTTCAGCAACTTGACGTTCGGGATACGACCGTAGTCAATCGGCTGGATCAGACCCAGCGGTTCCCATTGCAGTGAGCGCATATTGGTTGGACTGCACACGTCGAAGCCTTTACCCTTCGTTGCCTTCATCTTGTTGATGATTTCTTCGTTGGATCCAATACCCGTGAAGTTCACGGTGATACCGGTCTTCTCTTTAAACGCGGCGAGAAATCCAGGTGGGCAGTAATCGGACCAGAGAAGTACATTGACCTCGCCGGACGACGCCAACACCTTCGGGCTTACGATCCACGGCCCTACAGCAGCCGCGGTAGATACCGCCGCCGTTTTCTTTACAAACGATCTTCGTTCTTGATTGAACTTGTTTTCTGACACTGTATCCTCCTAAGTGGTTTACCGATTCAGAAATAACACCCCAGGTTTTCGCCCAGGCCCTTACTCACGCAGTTTTGCTCGCTTTCAAAGTAGCCGGTTGTGCAATCGCTGGCCACTCTAGCGATTGTTAATTTCAAAACTGTTTCAAGTCATTCTACTCCTGTTATAGACAGTCAGCGGAACCGCTTACCCGAGCCGCTCGTTGCGACGCCTAAGATCAGTATTCAGCGAGAGTCTTGCGGATCACCTCGCATATCCGATCAATATGGTGACGCTCGCAGATGAGCGGCGGGGCAATCAGAGCGGCATCCCCCGTCATCTTGATGTGCAATCCATTCTTGAAAAGGCGCTTTTGAAAATCCAGTCCCCTCACCCCAGGATTGCCCATCGGCTCCAGATCCACCCCGGCAAAAAGACCGTATCCTCGAATATCGGTGATCAGCGGGATATCACTCAGGGCAAATACCTGATCCAGGAAATATTCGGTCATGTCAGCTGCCCGTCCAATGAGATCCTCTTTTTCGAAGATATCCATAGTAGCGATACCTGCCGCACAGGCAGCGGGATGAGCCGAATAGGTGTATCCATGGAAAAACTCGATGGCGCCATCAGGGGAAGCATCAGCGATCGCGTTAGAGACTTTGTCGCTCACTGCCACGGCACCCATTGGCTGGGCGGCATTGGTCAGCGCTTTGGCCATCGTCATAATGTCCGGGGTCACGCCAAAGGCCTGCGAAGCGAAGGGCGTTCCCATACGGCCGAAGCCACAAATGACCTCATCAAAAATCAAGAGGATGCCGTGTTGATCGCAAATTTCGCGAAGTCGCTCGAGGTATCCTTTCGGCGGAACCAGGCATCCTGTGGAACCAGCAACGGGCTCCACGATACAAGCGGCGATGGTGTCTGGTCCATAGTTCATAGCGATTCGCAGCAGATCATCCGCGAGCTCAAGACCCGATTCGGGCTGGCCCTTTACAAAACGGTTCTCTGGCAACCACGTGTGGCGCATGTGCACGACGCCCGGAACGCCCGGGCCGAAGGCCTGTCGATTCTTGATCATGCCGCTGAGTGAAACACCGCCCATGTTCACGCCATGGTAGGCACGCTCACGTGAGACAAAACGCTGGCGCTGACCATCGCCACGGGCATAGTGATAGGCGTACACGATCTTCATTGCGGTCTCTACCGCTTCGGAGCCCGAGTTCCCGAAGAAGATGTGGTCGAGGCCATCGGGGGTCAGTTTGGCTACGCGTCGCGCGAGCTCGAAGGCCAGAGGCTGCGCTAGCTGGAACGACGGCACATACGCCGACTGCTTCATCTGTTGATAGACAGCCTCCGCAATCTCCGGCCGACTATGCCCAGCGGCGCAGCAGAAAAGCGCCGACGAGCCATCCAGGATGCGTTCATCCGCATCGTTGTACATGTAGCAACCTTCGCTTCTCACAACGATCCGGGGATCTGCCTTGAAATCCCGATTCGACGTGAAGGGCATCCAATAGTTCTCGAGAAATTCCGGGTCGTATCTCATTATTTTTCTTCCTAAAATCGGCTGATATAGTCGTTTGGCCCACACGTTGGCCTTTAAAATCTGGTCTAACGTTAATCTTAGCGATCCCGCCCACATAGGGCCAATTCTTTTTCAGAAATGAGTCCAGCAATCCCCGACCGACTGTTCGAACTCGACAGCGATAGTTCTGCCAATTTACAGAGCCAGATCCAGGAGATGCTGGTGAAGGCGATTCTGGACGGGCAGATCCCCGCTGGGTCGGCCATGCCCTCTGGCCGTAAACTCGCCGAGCAGCTAAAAGTGGCACGAAATACCGTGGTTCTGGTGTACCAGCGCCTGGTCGAAGAAGGATTTCTGGTCGCGCGCGAGCGAAGCGGTTATTTCGTCAGCGACGATATTCTTTTGGACCGGCTGTCGCCTGCGAGACAAACCCGGCCGGCCGAAAGCGTAATCGACTGGGGAGCCAAGCTGCGGTTCCAACCGACGCTTCAGCGCAATCTGAGCAAGCCCTCAGACTGGTCCCACTATCCTTATCCCTTTATATACGGACAGATTGACCCCAATCTTTTTCCCGTGAACGAGTGGCGTGAGTGCTGTCGGGACGCCGCTACCGTGGGGGCCATCCGGCAATGGTCCACCGACCGAATTGATCAGGACGATCCAGAATTAATTGAGCAAATTCAGAGTCGCATCCTGCCTAGGCGTGGGGTATGGGCCCATCCAGATGAGATTCTGGTCACGCTCGGTGCTCAACAGGCGCTTTACATCATTGCCGACCTGCTCCTCGATGAGCACCAAACGGTCGCTATCGAAGAGCCGGGGTACCCAGATGCACGCAATATATTTCTGTCTCGAACCGCGAGACTAAAACCCATTCAGGTTGACCATGAAGGGCTTATCCCTACCGACGAACTCGCGCAGTGCCAATGCCTTTATTTGACCCCGAGCCACCAGTTTCCCACCACCGTCACCCTCAGTCGGCGGCGACGCGAGACCCTGTTAGAGGCTGCTCGAGACGACGGTTTCGTTATCATCGAGGATGACTACGAAAGCGAACACAACTTTAAAGACGGTCCGACCCCCGCCCTGAAAAGTCTGGATCGTGATGGCGTCGTGATCTACATCGGCAGCTTGTCGAAAACGCTCGCGCCCGGACTTCGAGTTGGCTTTATGACCGGTCCCGCGCACTTCATTCGAGAAGCCCGAGTGCTCAGACGCCTGATGAGTCGACACCCCCCAGCCAACAACCAGCTCATCGTGGCGCAATTCCTGAAACGAGGCTATCACGACGCGCTTATCCGGCGTCTCAGCCACTCCCTTAGCGATCGCTGGCACACCCTTCGGGGATCGCTTGCAGAGCAGCTG
>JAYNKS010000019.1:4008-16611 GCA_038111345.1 Gammaproteobacteria bacterium
ATTCGATAGACTTTCGGGCCATTAAACGAAGGTCTAGACCTATGGACCGCGCGCTCAGGTTTGAACAGCATTAGGACACCCAGATCGCGAGATCAGTAGCCGACTTTACGCTCCACCATCGCATTCGAGCGCGAAGACCACGTTTTACATCGCATTTAATTCAATCAGCCCGGGAGACACACCTATGAAGATGACCACAGAAGAGGCATTCGTAAAAGTGCTGCAGATGCACGGCATTGAACACGCCTTCGGCATTATCGGCTCGGCGATGATGCCGATATCGGATCTGTCTCCAGAAGCGGGAATTAAGTTTTGGGACTGTGCACACGAATGCAATGCCGGCATGAGTGCCGACGGTTATTCGCGGGCCACCGGCAAAATGAGCATGGCGATTGCTCAAAATGGTCCCGGCATTACCAATTTTGTGACCCCAGTCATGACCGCCTACTGGAACCACACCCCGCTGCTGCTGGTCACCCCGCAAGCCGCTAACAAGACCATCGGGCAAGGTGGATTCCAGGAAGTTCGGCAAATGGCCATCTTTCAGGATCTGGTCTGCTATCAGGAAGAGGTGCGTGACCCCTCCCGAATCGCGGAGGTGCTGAATCGAGTGATAGAAAAAGCCCGCCGCGGATCTGCGCCAGCGCAGATCAACGTTCCCCGGGACTACTGGACGCAGGTCATCGACATTGAGCTGCCACAAGTGATTCGCATCGAGCGCTTCCCCGGTGGCGAAGATGCCATTGCCGAGGCCGCTGCGCTTCTGTCGGAGGCGCAGTTCCCGGTTATCCTGAATGGCGCGGGCGTTGTTCTCAGCGGCGCCATTTCCGCTTCCGCGGCTCTGGCCGAGAAGTTGGACGCGCCGGTCTGTTGTAACTATCAACATAACGACGCCTTTCCAGGCTCGCACCCGCTGTCGGTTGGACCTCTGGGATACAACGGATCAAAGGCGGCGATGGAACTGATTTCGAAAGCAGACGTAGTGCTTGCCCTCGGGACCCGCCTTAACCCCTTCTCGACCCTCCCGGGGTACGGCATCGATTACTGGCCGAAAAATGCCAGACTCATTCAGGTGGACATCAACGCTGATCGAATTGGACTCACAAAACGGGTTGACGTCGCAATTCAAGGTGATGCGCGTCGTGTCTCAGAGCAACTTCTGGCCAAACTTTCTCCCGGGGCCGGCGACTCGGGTCGCGAGGCCCGCCAACAAGAAATCGCGCAACGAAAATCAGCATGGGCAGAAGAACTTAGCAAGATGGATCATGAGGATGACGATCCCGGCACAACCTGGAACCAGCGCTCGCGTGACAGCCAGCCGGAGCGTATGTCACCGCGACAGGCCTGGCGCGCCATCATGGAAGCACTGCCCAAAGATGCCATTGTTTCTTCTGACATTGGTAACAACTGCGCGATTGGTAATGCCTACCCCAGCTTTGAGCAAGGCCGTAAGTACCTGGCGCCAGGCTTATTTGGACCGTGTGGCTATGGGTTTCCATCGATTCTGGGCGCGAAAATCGGATGCCCGGATGTTCCCGTTGTGGGCTTCGCCGGCGACGGCGCGTTTGGTATTTCGATGAATGAAATGACCGCCTGCGGTCGAAATGAATGGCCACCGATCACCATGATTATCTTCCGCAATTATCAGTGGGGTGCCGAGAAACGGAACACAACGCTCTGGTATGAGGACAACTTTGTCGGGACCGAACTGAACGTAGGGGTCGAGTATGCCAAGGTGGCCGATGCATGCGGTGTTAAGGGCGTTAAAGCCGAAACGATGGAAGGCCTTACCGCAGCATTGAAAACCGCCATCGATGAGCAAATGAATAAAAACGTTACCACCTTCATCGAAGTCGTGCTGAATCAGGAGTTGGGCGAGCCTTTCCGTCGGGACGCGATGAAAGCCCCGGTCGCCGTGGCAGGCATCGATTCAAAAGACATGCGACCCCAGCAGGTTCTGTAGCCAGCGGCGTTGGAAATTCCGAGACCTTTTGCTGACTCGGTCATATTTTGTCTTTAAAGGAGAGACCCATATGAAAATCGGAGTACCTAAGGAGATCAAGAATCACGAATACCGGGTCGGCATGACGCCGCCGAGTGTGCGCGAGGCGGTCGCACACGGGCACGGCGTACTGGTCCAGACCAATGCGGGTGAGGGTATTGGTGCAACCGATGACGACTATCGATCTGCCGGTGCCACGATCATTGACGAGCCTGCCGGCATCTTTGCCGCGGCAGACATGATTGTGAAAGTCAAAGAACCTCAGTCAAACGAGCGGAAGATGCTTCGAGAGGGTCAGATACTCTTCACCTATCTTCATCTCGCTCCGGATCCAGATCAGACCAAAGACCTTGTTGATAGTGGAGCGACCTGCATCGCTTACGAAACCGTCACATCGCCGTTTGGCGGCCTTCCCCTGCTTGCCCCGATGTCCAAAGTCGCTGGTCGTATGGCGATCCAGGCCGGGGCGCACTGTCTTGAGCATCCCCACGGCGGGCGGGGCATTCTGCTCGGCGGTGTTCCTGGTGTCGACCGAGGTAAGGTGGTCATCCTCGGCGCAGGAGTCGTCGGCAAACACGCTGCCGCGATTGCAGTGGGTATCGGCGCTGATGTTTGGGTTGTTGACCGCAGCCCGGAGGTGATCGAGGCCCATTGGCAACAGTTCGGACGCTCAACCCATACCGTGTTCTCGACGCAGGACGCTGTGGAGCAGCACGTGCTGGATGCAGACCTCGTGATCGGGGGTGTATTGATTCCGGGTGCATCCGCTCCCAAACTGGTCACTCGCGAAATGGTCTCGGCAATGAAGCCAGGATCCGTGATCGTCGATGTAGCCATCGATCAGGGGGGTTGCTGTGAAACGTCAAAGGCCACCACTCATGCCGATCCCACCTACGTCGTGGACGACGTGATTCATTACTGTGTGGCAAACATGCCCGGCGGCGTTCCCCGAACATCAACCTATGCGCTTAATAATGTCACGCTACCACATATCCTACGACTGGCGGACCATGGCTATAAGGATGCGCTTAAGGCGGATACTCATCTTTGCAACGGACTGAATGTCCACGCGGGACACATCACCAATGCAGAGGTGGCTCGGGATCTGGGCTACGACTACAAAGCGCCTTCGCAGTTTCTTGGCTAGCGAATCCGCCGGTACAAAAACCCCGCCGCTGCCGCAAAGCCCAATGTCGGTAATGTGGCGCCCAACAGCGGCGGAAGCTTATAGACAATAACGATGTACCCCAGCGCTTTACTGGCGGCAAAAAATACAATGCCAATCATGATGCCTATGAAAAGGTTACGTCCCATGCGATTGGCCCGGATGCTTCCAAACACAAAAGGAATCGCAAGAAGCAGCATAACCGCAATCGCAAGCGGCAGCGTCAGCTTGGACCAGTAGGCCAGTTCAAAGCTGCGCGCGTCCTGCAAATTGGTCAGCAAGTGCGCAATGTATTTACGCAACTGCAGAACCGATAACTGATCGGGCTGGACAAGAAAAACGGACATGGTCTGAGGCGTTACGGAGGTCTGCCAGCGTGCTCTTTCCGCCGCGCTCACCTCGGTAAATCCATCCTCATCTATCAGCGTCTGCCTTACCCCGTCCAGATCCCAGGCGTCCTCTGCATACGCGCCCCGGTCCGCATGCACCAGGGCCCGCAATTGGCTCATGGTGTCAAATTGGAAGACCCGGATATCCCTCAAGCTTAAGTCGGGCAGAACCTCTCGCACGTTCACGAAGGTGCCCCCGTCCCGCATCCAAAGGCCCGAGTTCGATTTTTGCTCAATATTCTGCTCAAGCGCCTGCGCCCGGCCACGCTGAGCCAACGTCTCTGTCCAGGGCGTTAAAAACTCACCAATCACCAAACCCACCAGCGCGAGCACCAGCCCGAGCTTTAAAACGGCTCCTGTGATCTGCCCTATCGAAACGCCACTCGCCCGCATGACGATGAGTTCAGAGTCAAGCGCCAATAAGGACAGGCCCATGATCGCGCCAATCAATACGGCCATGGGAAACACCTCATACAAAATCCGGGGCGTGCTCAACCCCACATAACGAAGAGCGTCCCAGAGCGAATAGTTTCCGGTACCTAGGTAGGAGACCTGATCGATCAGCGTAACAAAGGCGAAGATACCGGCCAGCACAGCGATGACGACCAGAATCTGATTCAGGAGCACGCGGGCGAGATACAGATCAAGGATACGCATGGACAACCTAAGCGGGCCGGGCTTTTTGTCGAGTCGCTCTCAAAAGCGGAATCAATGATCGATCCTTAGCCCGACACCAAAATAGATAGCCACCTATTGCCGCAACGATAAGATGCACCAGCACCAACCCCACGATAGCGCCGGTACCGCTAAGGGGTATCCGAGCGCAAGCCATCGTCACGAGATTCGTATAGGTAAAATAGACCAGCAGGGCCGTAAACATCGATACATACCGATTGCTCCTCGGCTCTACGCGCCCGAGACCCAAGGCGAAGATCATTAGTACCGGCAGCACCACCACTTTTGAAAAGCGCCAGGCCAATTCTTTGTGTTCGTAGGGGCCGCCTGACTGCAGAAGCCTGGAAGTCTCCCAGCCGTGCAACGGGAAGCGCACCGGCGCAGCCGCTGTGGACCGATCGCGAAGCGTGTAGCGCTCGAAATTAATCACTCGATACACGCTATCGCCGGGCTCACCCTCGTAGCGAACGCCATCCTCAAGAACCAGAAACACCTGTCCCTTGTTCTCGTCGACGTGACGATAGGCTTTCTTCGCGAGCACAATACCCTCTTTTCCGCCGTCGGAGCCCCAGGCAAATATCCCTTCATACTGATCATCGACATCACTTAACCGCTCAACAAAATATACGCCGCGCCCCGCGCGAGTCTCGGTAAACACCCCAGGGCTGATGCCAATGATGTCCGTGCGAGTCTTGAGCTCATGCTCGAGTGCGCCCACAGCCCGCACCGCCATAGGTCCCACCAAAATCGAAAAGCCGCCAACGATGAGCGTGCCGATCAAAACCAAAAAAGCAGTCGGCCGGATAAGATGGGACAGCCCCAAGCCGGAGGCTGCCATGATGGTCAATTCGTTCTCACGACTCCAACGACCCAGAACTAACAGCATGGCCACAAACATCATCAGCGGCAGGATGACGTCCATATAGGCGATCACCTTCAGGAACAGCAGCAGAAATATGCTGTCCACTGGGATGACACCCTCAGCCGCCTGCCGAAGAAACCCCAGAACGCGAACAACGAGAAAAATGCAGAAGATGACGGCGGTGACCGCTGAGCTGGTCAACAAGACTTCCCGAGCAAGCGCCCTGCGAAGAATCATCTCTGGATTTACCCCCTTCGAGGCTGTAAGAGCTTTGACATGACAGCGAAGCAGACCCGACAATAGGGTGTATTTTACGTTAAACCTTGAAATCGACCCACGACAGCTCGCCTCATTCGGGTCAGGATCGAAATACGAGAAAGGAAGAGCATGAAAATTCAACTCGCGTCCGTCGATGTATCAACCACACAAACCGACTGCCTAATTATCGGGGTGCGAAAATCAGGCGATCAAAGCCCTAGCGCACGCAAAATCGAAAAAAGCGCCAATGGTCTTATCCAGTCGCTGATCAAATCGGGCGATATGGATGGTAGTGCGGGAAGTTTTGCCCTGATTCCCGCCCCGCAGGGCCTCAAGGCCAAACGGCTTCTTCTGGTTGGGGTAGGCGACAAACCGAATGCAGACGATCTCTTCAACGCCGCAACAGTTGCCGCTCGTCAGTTATGCCGCACCCCCTCGGTAAGCGCCGTTTCGGCTCTCGCCGAGATATCCGTTGGCGATCTCGACATCCAGGCGCGATGCAGAATTATTGGACAGGCCATTCATAACGCCCGATATCGATTCACTCAACTCAAAACCACCAAGGGCAAAGGTGGGAAAAGCGGCCAGTCGGCACTCGCCAGGGTGACGCTGATCAGCTCCGGGTCACAACAGTCTGCTGCAGCTAAAGCCGGCGTGAAAGAGGCAAACGCCATTTCAAGCGGGGTCAATCTGGCAAAGGAGCTGGGTAACCTGCCTGGCAATATCTGCACGCCCACGTACCTTGCGAAAGAGGCCAAAAAACTTGCCCGAAGTCACGGCTTAAAAGTGAAGGTCCTTGACGAAAAGCAGATGAAGGCACTCAAGATGGGCTCGTTGCTTTCGGTCTCAAGAGGCAGTCGGGAGCCGGCAAAGTTCATCATCATGGAGTATCACGGCGGCCGACAGGGCGATGCGCCAGTGGTGCTCGTGGGCAAGGGTCTGACCTTTGACGCAGGCGGCATTTCGTTAAAGCCAGCTGCGGCGATGGACGAAATGAAATACGACATGTGCGGCGGCGCCAGCGTTTTTGGTGCGTTGGTCGCAGCAGCGGAGTTGAACCTCAGACTGAATGTGGTTGGCATCGTGCCCAGTTCGGAAAACCTACCCGATGGTGCCGCCAATAAGCCAGGCGATATTGTGACGAGCATGTCTGGCAAGACCATCGAGATCCTGAACACGGACGCCGAGGGCCGACTGATCCTCTGTGACGCGTTAACCTATGCAGAACGATACAAACCCGCAGCGGTGATCGATATTGCAACCCTCACCGGAGCGTGCGTTGTTGCGCTTGGCCATCCCGCGACTGGCCTTTTCTCGCCTGATGACAAACTTGCCGCCGAGTTGCTGGAATGCGGCGATCAGGCGCGGGATCGGGCCTGGCGGATGCCTATCTGGAATGAGTATCAAAAACTGCTGGAGAGTCCTTTCGCGGATATGGCCAATATCGGCGGCCGCACCGCCGGCGCCGTTACCGCAGCCTGCTTTCTGGCACGTTTCACAACTAACATGAGCTGGGCTCATCTTGATATTGCCGGCACCGCCTGGAACGGCGGCGGCGCAAAAGGGTCTACCGGCCGACCCGTCCCGCTACTCACCCGCTTCTTAATTAACCGGGCCTCGAAGCGCTGATTGACTTATGCCCTGTCGTGTTGATTTTTACGTGACCTCATCGACCGGAAGTGATGATCGATTGACGCTCGCCTGCCGCGTGGTGGAAAAAGCCTACAAGTCTGGTCAAGCGGTTTATCTGTACTGCGAAAACCCTGAGCAGATGAACCAGATGGACGAAAAGCTCTGGACGTTTTCACAGAGCAGTTTTGTGCCGCACGCCTTATTAGATGACCAGGACGACCTTACCCCAGTGACATTGGGGTGTGATAATCCCAGCACTGACTTGGGAAAAATTGTAGTGTCACTGGCAGCGGTGCCGGTGCGTACTTTTGACCAATTCTCCCGGGTGGCAGAGATTGTCGGCGCCGAGGAACCCGAGCGCCAGGCAGCGCGGGAACGTTTCAAGTTCTATCGGGACAGCGGCATTGAACCAACCACTCATAAGGTTTAGACGCGAAGGACACGCCAGTGGGTGAAGAACAAAACCGCAGTCTACTTATCGAAGAGTTGGAAGCGCTGGGTAATCTTATAAAAGGCGAATCCGCAGATTCCCGTGCCGGCACACCTCCGACCGCTCCAGAGGCCACCGAGACGACGGGAATCACGAAAGAGACCAAGCCGCCCGCATTGACCGATACTGCCGTCGAGTCAGGTCCCAGCGACCCAGAAACAGTAGACATGTTTTCTTCATCGTCCAGCGAGGGGCATTCGACCGGTTACCTGGATGAGTTGGTCGATGAACTGGTGAGCGCGATCGAGAAACGTCTGTCCATGCATTCAGGAGAATCTCTACCAGAACCCCTGCGCGACGCGCTCTCAGAGGATATTCGCGCCCGCCTGACGCCCTGGTGGAGCGATCAGTAGAGCGCATCAAAAACACCCGACGGAACTGCCCCCTGAAGCACGCTTTCCTTGTAACCATGACCTCATTTCTCAATTACTGTGGCTAACGAAGACTCCAGCAAGACATACGACCCCCACGCCATAGAGCAAAAGCTTTACGAGGCGTGGGAACAAGACGGCGCATTTGCTCCGACTGGGGACGGCCCCGCATTTTGTATTGCCATACCGCCGCCGAACGTAACAGGCAGTCTGCATATGGGTCATGCTTTCCAAGACACGATCATGGATGCCCTCATTCGTTATCACCGAATGAAGGGAGACCGGACGCTGTGGCAGGCCGGCACTGACCATGCGGGCATTGCTACTCAGATGGTCGTTGAGCGACAGCTCAACGCGAACGGGCAAACGCGCCATGATCTGGGAAGAGAGGCATTCATTGAGAAGGTCTGGCAATGGAAGGCCGAGTCTGGGGGCACGATCACCCAACAACTCCGCCGTATGGGGGCATCGCTCGACTGGAGTCGCGAGCGCTTTACGATGGACGAAGATCTATCGGCCGCGGTTCGGGAGGTGTTCGTACGACTTTACGAGGAGGATCTCATCTACCGCGGCAAACGGCTGGTCAATTGGGACCCGGTGTTACACACCGCCTTGTCCGACCTTGAGGTGGTTTCCGAGGAAGAAGCCGGATCGCTTTGGCACCTGCGCTATCCCCTTCAAGACGGGCAGGGATATGTCGTGGTGGCCACCACCCGTCCAGAGACCATGCTGGGCGACACCGCCGTTGCGGTCCATCCAGATGACGAGCGATATCGGGATCTCGTCGGGCAGCACATTGAGTTGCCACTCTCGGGCCGAACCATCCCCATCATCGCGGATGACTATGTCGACCCCGAATTCGGCACCGGATGTCTCAAGATCACCCCGGCTCACGACTTTAATGACTATGAAGTCGGCGCGCGCCATCAAATGGAGCCGATCAACATCCTCGACCCCAATGCGGCCATTGATTTACCCGGTTCGCCCTATCATGGGCTTGATCGCTTCGCGGCAAGAAAAGCGATCGTGGCTGATTTACAGGCCCAGGGCTTAATTGACAAGATCGTTGATCACTCGCTGATGGTACCGCGAGGCGATCGCACGCAGGCTGTCGTCGAACCCTACCTGACGGATCAATGGTTCGTTCGAGCGAAACCGCTAGCGGATCCTGCCATCCAGGCAGTCGAAGACGGTCGCATTCGCTTTGTTCCAGAGAACTGGACTCGAACCTATTTCGAGTGGATGAACAATATTCAGGATTGGTGCATCTCAAGGCAGATATGGTGGGGTCATCGGATACCCGCATGGTATGACGAGCAAGGCAACATTTTTGTCGCGCTTGATGCCGAAGAAGCACATCGTAAGGCGCACCGGCATCATGGCAAAAACGTGTCCTTGCGCCAGGATGATGACGTGTTGGATACGTGGTTCTCTTCTGCCCTGTGGCCTTTCTCGACGTTGGGATGGCCGCAGTCCACGCAAACGCTTAAGACCTTCTATCCCACCAACGTTCTGGTCACCGGCTTTGACATCATCTTCTTCTGGGTTGCCCGAATGATCATGTTCGGTCTCAAATTTGCTGGCGGCGTGCCTTTTCACGAGGTTTACGTACATGGCCTGGTGCGTGACGCCGATGGACAAAAAATGTCCAAATCAAAAGGCAACGTGCTTGACCCCCTGGACCTTATCGACGGCATCGAACTTGATGCGCTGGTAAAAAAACGCACCTCGGGCCTCATGCAGCCTCAAATGGCCAAACGGATAGCAGAGGCTACTCGAAAGCAGTTCCCAAAAGGGATTCCCTCTTTTGGAACAGATGCCCTGCGCTTTACCTTTGCCAGCCTGGCCACACAAGGGCGAGATATTCGCTTCGATCTTGGACGCATCGAGGGTTTCCGAAACTTCTGCAATAAGCTGTGGAATGCCGCGCGATTCGTCGAAATGAATACGGAAGCGGTCCAGCAGGCAAAGATGCCCGACACACCGTCGGGGGCTGCCGAACGCTGGATCCAGACCCGGTTATCTGAAGTGTGCGAGGCTACCATGGAGTCAATGCGGGCCTACCGCTTTGATCAGGTGGTGCAAACGCTGCACGCGTTTGCGTGGGATGAATTTTGCAGCTGGTATCTGGAGATTGCGAAAATTCAACTGTCGGATCCGAATGGTTCGCCATCCGAAAAAGATCAGATCCGCCATACGCTTGTGGCCACTCTAGAGAGCACGCTACGTCTTCTGCATCCCCTGATGCCATTTATCACCGAAGCGCTATGGTTGCGACTCAAAGAACGGGCAGCGGCATCTGGCCCATCCGTCATCCAGCAACCCTACCCTCGATCTGATGAGTATGCGCGGAACCAATCGGCTGTCGCCGATATTGAATGGATAAAGAATGTGACCGGTGGTGTCAGAAACATTCGTGGTGAGATGAACATTGATCCTCGTCAAATGCTACCTGCGGTGTTACAAAGCGATGACTCGGAAGATCAGGATCGAATCGGAAAATATCGGCGACTCCTGATGTCTCTCGCTCGTCTTGACACAATCGATGCAGTCCACACGGACGTGGAGCCTGATGGAGAGCACGCCACCGCTCTGGCCGGCTCGCTCCGAATTCTCATTCCGATGGGCTCGTTAATTGATCGCGACGCTGAGCTGGCGCGACTATCGAAGGAAGTGGACAAATTAACCGTTGATCTCGATCGCTGCAACGCGAAGTTGGCTAACCCACAGTTTGTCGACCGGGCCCCCGCCGACGTGGTTGACAAAGAGAAACTGAGAGCCGAGGCGCTATCCCGAGACCTCGATGCCTTACGCTCACGTTACGAGCGAATTTCACGTCTCACTTGATGTCGCGAGCGTCCCTTTAGAGGTACACACTCCGTATGAGGGCCGTGAGCGCGACTGCGGCCGTCTCCACCCTCAGAACATGGTGTCCCAGAGACAGGAACCGGGCACCTCCTTTCTCAAGCATCTTGCGCTCGTCGTTATTGAAGCCCCCTTCAGGGCCTACGACCAAGCACACGGTCTTGGGCATGCCTGCCGGATCGTCAAACCAATCTCGAAGGCACGCTCCTGATGCATCCGCAACCACCACCGGTTGCTGAGGATCAATACCGCCCACCCATTCATCAAGACGAACAGGAGGCGTAAGCTCGGGTAACCAGGCCCTGTGACTCTGTTTCGCTGCTTCAATCGCCAGACGCACCCAACGTTGATAATGCTGAGGCTTTGCCTGACTCACGCTTCGGGCGCAGTGCAGTGGGGTAAACCGACCTACGCCCACTTGCGTAAGCATGTCGATCATCGTCGCCTGGCGATCTCCCTTTGGCAGAGCGCTGAATAAATGGACATCCGGTCGTGGCCGGTCCACCACTCGACCGCTGTCCACACGGACTCGAACCTCCAACGGTTTCTGGTTGATGCCCGTAATCGCGGCGTCGGCCAGTTGGCCTTTACCATCAAATAAGGTGAGGTGATCTTCCAGCCTCAGTCGCCTCGCGCGAATCGCGTGACCTGCTTCTGAGTCAGACAACGCGAACTCAACGCCGACAGAGGGAATCTGCTCCACAAAAAACCAATGCGAGTCGCTCATGACTTTTCCGCAAAGTAAACGTCATACCGGATGGATCGACCCATAAAGCGATGATCGGGCTCAGCGCCTAGCGGCAGTGCCGACCGGGGACGTTTTACAACGACGCGCTGGCCCGCGAAGCGGCGGGCGGTGTGAAGTAAATCCACCGAGCCGCTATCGGACCCGGCAATCTGGCGGAGCAACTGCTGCGCCTTGCGAGGCCGCGCCGTCTTCTTTTCTACATCCGGAAACATAGGGTCAAGAAAAATGACGTCTGCCCGAGGCAACCGAGGAATCCAATCTATCGCCTCCCCTTCAATTACCCGAAATCTATCCGACCACCCCCGTTCGGGGCACCGAGAAGCCGCGTCGATTAGCATCAGCGAGATCAAGCGGACGCGCTCAATCGCAGTCACCCGATAGCCGCGGCGCACAAAATCGAAACTATCGGCGCCAAAGCCGGCGGTGGCGTCGATCAACGATCGGCATTTCTTGCCAAGAGCCCGCGCCAGAAGATCTCGGGTGGCGCCCGGGTAACGACTGCCGGTCGCGTCCAGTCGCAGCGGATGACTCTTCGGCTGACTGTAGTCACGCAAGGCGAGGCCAGATTCAGATACCTCTAGAACCAGACCGGTCAGTGCTTCCGTTCCTGACGCGAGAACCGTCCCTAGATCGTCAGAAATCTGTCTCGCCTGTGCTAACGCCGCGGCGCTTTTCGCCGTAACCGTTAGCGCCTGAGGAACGAAAGAAAGCGACACGTTTTGACTCTTTTGCAGGGTTAGGATAAAACCATAGTCCCGTTCATTGTAACCACAGGCTTAAGAACTTATGGGATTCCTTAAAGGCAAACGTGCGCTTATTACCGGTGTTGCTTCAAACCGATCGATTGCATGGGGAATCGCTCAGGCCATGGCCCGAGAAGGTGCCGAACTGGTATTGACCTATGAGAATGACAAGCTAGGCGGGCGCGCCGAGAAATTTGCTGCCGAGCTGGGATCCAGCAAGACCATTCGCTGCGATGTATCTCAAGATGCCGATATTCAGGCCATGCACAAGTCACTCGCTCAGCACTGGGACCGTCTCGATATTCTGGTTCATTCCATTGCCTACGCGCCTCGAGAAGAGCTCGAGGGGATGTATCTTGATGCCGTCACTCGTGAAGGATTTCGGACCGCCCACGAAATAAGT
>JAYNKS010000020.1:0-227 GCA_038111345.1 Gammaproteobacteria bacterium
GTCGGTACCTACATGGATCCTGTGTTCTACTTCGGCGGTGGTGGCTGGGGTGGTGACTTCCGTGTTGCCGATTCCGTCTACTACATGGGCAACTTCGGCGGGCTGACAATTCACGCTGATGCTTCCATGACTCCGGAAACTGGTTCTGACGTCGACACCGGCTCCATTGGTGCATCGATGGGAATCGGCGGCCTGACGCTGGCCGGCACCTACTCCAACCGTGATGA
>JAYNKS010000020.1:237-1439 GCA_038111345.1 Gammaproteobacteria bacterium
GATTACAATGGAACCGACACAACAGCTGGCGCGTTCCTCCGCTACGACTTCTAAAGTCTGCTGTTTAATCGAGCCTGAGGCTCGATGTAAAAAGGGCGCCGAAAGGCGCCCTTTTTATTTTCTCAAGCCTCGCCGTGCCCATCAAGCCCGCATCACCCACCCTCGGATTAAGGATGGACTCTCCAGCGGCGCGCTGGCGCTGTGAGGAGATTACTTCTCTAACGCAGCCACGAGTTCGCCTAAATGCTTCTCGTACTTCCTCCAGCGTTGGGTAGACCTCTGATGGAGCGGCTGACGAACCTGATACAGACTCAGCGTGTCCACACGTCCTACATGCTCTTGGTGGTTCAGGAGGGCTTCATCCCAAGAAAGACCAAGGGTGTTTAAAAAAGGCTCAAGAACTATTTTCGGATCGCTTATCAGTTCCTCGTAGCGGACCTGAAAAAGCTGCTCACCAAGAACTGTTTTCCAGTGCGTCATCAATTGCTGGTATTGCCGGTAGTAATGCCCCAGATCAGTTAAGTCATAGGCAAAGTCGATCCCTCTAGGGAACAGCTGAAAGTAGTTCGACAGGCACGTATCCAACGGATCACGCTCGCAGTGGAGGATCATCGCCTCTGGGAACAAGCAGGCCGCGAAGCCGGCATGCAGGAAGTTCTGAGGCATCTTGTCAATCACAATAGGCTTATCAGGAATCCGCGCGCCGAGTGCTGTTAGGTAACGATCAGCAGCCTGGGCAATTTGCTCGCCTTGAGTCTGCATCACACAGTCGGGCCAGGGCTGTTGTACCGTGTGCGCAATTCGGCGCGCCTCTTGCGCCAACGTCCTTAATTCGCCGGCGGTTCCAATAGCCGGATGCGCGCAAAGCACTTGCTCAAGCAACGTCGTTCCAGATCGGGGCATCCCAATAACGAACACTGGCTTTTTTGAGGTGCTTCCTGCTTGGCGTAGGCGCGCGATCTCATCCCGACTAAAGATTGCGGGGAGACGGGCAAACTGCTCGGCAATACCCTCAACGGAGGTCTCAAGATGCTTTCGTTGCTGTTGATTACCTTTTCGGTAGTAAGCGAACGCCTGATCGAACTTACCGACATCATCGAGCGCTTTTCCCAAGGCGAAGTGCAGGTGAATGGACTGATCGGCGGATAGTTGCGGTCGCCTATCCAATGCCAACATTCGCTTAATGTCAGGGTCGCCATCTT
>JAYNKS010000020.1:1449-12566 GCA_038111345.1 Gammaproteobacteria bacterium
GGCCGGGTGAAAAACGGAAATTTTTCGGTCAAGATGCGAAATATTTTCTCCGCTTCGTCCGGTCGGCCGCTAGACGCTAATGTCTGAGCGAGGTTATTTTGAATCGGCGGGTTGTCCGGATTATTTTCAAGCAGTTTGCGATACAGGGTGATTGCCTGCTCGAGATCTCGAGTTTCATAGGCAAGATCAGCTGCCTGCGATAACAACTCGACTGAGTCTGGATGCAGGGCTTGCGCCCGCTCACACACGGCATAGGCCTCTTCGATACGATCCCAGCCGCGAAGCGCAAATCCGAGAGACAGCCAAAGAGCCACCTCATCCGGAAAGGCTTCACAGGCTTGTCGAAGCGTGGCTTCTGCACGATCCGTACTGCCGGACGCATCCTGCGTGCGAGCGAGCGCAATAATGATTTCCACATTCCCCGCCGAGATCGACAGCGCCTGTTTGAAATCAGCCTCGGCAGCCTCAAAATCTTCCAGCATGGCATGTGCCTCCGCTCGCCCCACCAGCGCGTGAAGATTTTCCGCCTGTAAATCAGCAGTTTGATTAAATACATCAAGTGCCTGCTGGCCATCATTATTCGCGAGACAAAGCCTGCCCAGGTGGATCCGTCCCTCGATCAAGCCGGGGTTTTTCTGGACGCCGGTTTTGCATTCCCGAACAGCGGCAGGCAGTCGACCGAGCCCGGCATAGGCTTCAGCTAGCGCAAACTGAACATCGGCATCGACCGGTATCGCCTTTTGAATCTTCTGAAGCAGCGAAAGCGCCGTTCGAAAATCCTGCTTACCAAGGGCCTTTAGCGCCTTTTCCCAGGTTTTTTTTAAATAAGTTTTATCCATATCAGAGCGTAAAAGTCTCAAAGAGCGTTTTGATTATCCGCCAGGAAGACTATCAAAGGCTTGAAAATCTCTCATCTGGCTCGGCGCCGGCTGAGAAAAATGGGTTCGCCACGCATACCCAAAGGGGACTCCCGGAAAGAAGTTAATGAATTGATTGGTCTTTGGCGCTTGGTGAATTGTAAGGATTCGTTTGGCTCGGGTAGACTCACGGCGTGTTTTACAGCCGTGAGGCTTTATGTCCGACCCATCAGATTTGGCGTCCGCTATTCCCGACGCCCCGGAACGCAGCATCCGCGAATGGCTGCAGCATAACCGCATTGAAGATATCGAGGCGGTGATCCCCGACATGACCGGCATCGCCAGAGGCAAGTTGATCCCGGCGCACAAATACAGCGAAGAGGTTGGCTTACGACTTCCGGAGGCTATTTTCCTGCAGACCGTCACAGGGGATTACCCCGATGACTGGAGCGCGGTGGATCCGGCAGATAAAGATGTCCTACTTAGGCCCGATATCGATACCTTCCGCCTCGTGCCCTGGGCGTCCGAGCCAACTGCACTAGCGATCCACGACTGCTATTACGCCGATGGCTCGGTGGTGGAAATGGCGCCCCGACAGGTCCTGAAAAAGATCGTGAACCTCTATCGCGAACGCGGGTGGGATCCTGTGGTGGCGCCCGAGCTTGAGTTTTATCTCATCAAACCGAATCCGGATTCGGATTACCCTCTGGAACCACCCATCGGTCGATCAGGGCGTGCTGAGTCAGGCCGCCAGTCCTACTCGATAGACGCGGTCAATGAGTTCGACCCGCTCTTTGAGGATCTCTACGACTACTGCGAAAGCCTTGATATTCCACTCGAAACCCTGATCCATGAGTCCGGAGCGGCTCAAATGGAAGTAAACCTGCTGCATGGCGATCCAGTCGAGATTGCTGATCAGGCGTTCTTGTTCAAGCGTACCGTACGCGAAACCGCCCTGCGCCACAAAATGTATGCCTCCTTCATGGCCAAGCCCATGGAGAATGAGCCCGGCAGTGCAATGCATATTCATCAAAGTGTCGTCTCATTAAACGATAGCCAAAATATATTCAGCCAAGCGGACGGCGAAGCCAGTCCACTCTTCTACTGGCACATCGGAGGTCTTCAGAAACATTTGCCGGCAGCCCTTTCACTGCTCGCACCGAATATCAACTCCTATCGACGAATACAGCGCTATAACGATGCGCCTATTAATGTGCAGTGGGGGATAGATAACCGAACGGCAGGGCTTCGGGTGCCTGATTCATCGCCCCAGGCGCGACGGATTGAAAATCGCGTGCCGGGAGCCGACTGCAACCCATATCTGGCGATCGCGGCCAGTCTCGCCTGCGGTTTGATTGGTATGGTAAACGAAACCGATCCGAGCGCCCCTATCACTGGAAGCGCATATGATATGCCGTACGAACTGCCACGCAGTCTGGAGCAGGCCCTGCTGGCGCTCAACGCGAGCGAACCCCTGCTGGATATCTTGGGTAAACGATTTGCGTTGGCATGGACAGCGGTTAAAGAAAAAGAATACGAGGCTTTTTTGCAGGTGATTAGCTCTTGGGAACGGGAACACCTCTTGTTGAATGTGTAAAGCCAGCCATCACGGCCCTTTGAGCAATCGACTCACCAAAAATTAACCGACAAGCGATCTACATCCAACCGCTAGGCTTGGACGAAAAGGAGAAAAGAATGGCTCTCAGCACGGCGCAATACCAGGAACTAGATAACGCGCATTTTCTTCATCCGTTTACGGACCATAAACAGCTGCATCAAAAAGGGGCTCGAATAATTGAGAGCGCAGAGGGCGTTTACCTCTTCGACTCAGACGGCAACCGGTTATTGGATGCCATGGCCGGGCTTTGGTGTGTCAACGTTGGATATGGCCGGAAGGATCTGGCTGACGTCGCCAAGAGTCAGATGGAGCAACTGCCCTATTACAACAGCTTCTTTCAGACGGCCCATCCGCCGGTGATCGAACTGTCTGCCCTGTTGGCCGAGGTCACGCCCAGTCATCTGAATCATGTCTTTTTTACCAATTCAGGTTCTGAATCCAACGACACCGTGGTCCGGATGGTCCGCCACTACTGGCAAAGCCTGGGACACCAAGAGAAACAGGTAATTATCAGCCGTAAAAATGCCTATCACGGCAGCACGATGGCGGGCGCGAGCCTTGGCGGCATGGCTGCGATGCACTCTCAAGGAGGGCTACCGATTGCCGACATCGTTCATATCAATCAGCCCTTTTGGTACCACGAGGGCGGCGAGCTTTCTCCAGACGAATTTGGCAAGAAAGTGGCGCATGAGCTCGAGCAGAAAATAGAGGAGTTGGGCGAGCATCGAGTGGCGGCGTTCATCGCCGAACCCATACAGGGGGCCGGAGGGGTCATCGTCCCTCCCGACAGCTACTGGCCTGAGATCAGTGCTATCTGTAAGCGCCATCAGATTCTTCTGGTCGCAGATGAAGTTATCTGCGGTTTTGGGCGCACCGGCGAGTGGTTTGGCAGTGACTATTACGACCTAAAACCTGATCTCATGTCGATCGCAAAAGGACTTTCTTCTGGATATTTGCCCATCGGCGGCGTAATGGTCGCGGACCATGTCTCCAACGTGCTGATTGAAGAAGGTGGAGAATTTTTCCACGGCAAGACGTATGCGGGCCACCCTGCAGCCTGCGCCGTTGCTACGGCTAATATCAAGATCCTAAGGGACGAAGGCATCATCGATAATGTCAAGAAGAACACAGGCCCGTATTTGCAGCGCCGATGGCGTGAACTGGCTGATCATCCCCTGGTCGGGGAAGCACGCGGGGTAGGATTTTTAGGAGCGCTACAGCTCGTTGCGGATAAAGCATCCCGAACTCCGTTCGAGGCGAATCAGAGCGTAGGGATGACCTGTCGCGACATCGCCGCAGAAAATGGGTTGGTGATGCGGGCGGTCGGCGATAGCATGATCATCTCGCCGCCGCTCATCATGTCGACGGATCAGATTGACGAACTGGTCAATCTTGCTCACCAGGCGCTCGACCAGACCCAGGCGGCTCTTCAGCGGTCTTGACCGTCGGGTTCACTCAAGACACCGGCACGCGGCATTTTTCGTTGTATTTGAGGCGCCAGGCACCGGGGAAATGCCCCCACATCCCGTGGATCCGCTGGGGATCCATGGGCAGGCAGATCTTCAGCACGTCCCTCGCGCAAATCGAGAAAAAATCCAATATAGTAGTGCGCAAGGACTAAAGAGCAGTCCGCCAAATAACTACTGTCACCCCGGAGGAGAACGATGAGAAAAGAAACAAAAGAAGATGTGATTGAGCAACTGGCCACCGGTCAGCTGACCCGACGTCAGTTCAACCAACGGTTGATGGCCCTGGGTGCCACGATGGTGGCCATGCCGATGGGACGCTCGGCGTTCGCCTCAGCCGCTGATAACCCGACGGTCTTTACCTGGGAAGGCTGGGAAGTTCCCGAACTTCACCAACCCTATCTGGCGAAGTACAACGAATCGCCCAATATGGCGATTTTCGGCGACGAGGAAGAGGCCTTCGCTAAGATGCGCGCAGGCTTTAAGGTCGACCTGACCCAGCCCTGTACCTATAAGGTACCGATCTGGAAGGACGCCGGAATTTTGCTGCCCATTGACACCAGCAGACTGAGCACCTGGAACGATATTATTCCTAGTCTCAAAACCATCCCCGGGACCTTCGAAGGCAACAAGCAATACTTCTTTCCGACCGATTGGGGTTTGACCTCGGTACTCTACCGAGCCGATCTGATGCCGGAATATGTCGACAAAGAAACATGGGGCATGCTGTGGGATCCCAAATACAAAGGCCGACTGTCCATGGCAGACAGTCTCATTGACGGCGTGATGGTGGCCGCGATTTACACCGGCGCCAAAGATCCGTTCAATATGACCGAGGCCGAGATGGCGAAAACCCGGGCAGCATTGAAAGAACAGCTACCGCTGATGCGTTACTACTGGACCAGCCCTGCCGATATTGAGCAAGCGCTGGCGTCCGGGGAGCTCGTCGCTACATCGGCCTGGAACTCCTCCTACGCCGCGCTGAAGAAGGAAGGCCTGGATGTCCGCTACAACAGCCCCAAGGAAGGCGCGATGACCTGGGTGTGCGGCTTCTGCCTTATGTCTGATCATGATCCGGCCAAACTGGACCGGATTTATGACTACCTGGATGCATATGCGAGCGTCGAGTCCGGCGTATTCTCGATCACGGAATACGGCTACGGTCACGGAAACATCAATGCGTTTGCCAAGGTGGAGCAGGACAGTCCCGGCCTTCTGACCGAGCTTGGCTTCTCGGTCAACGTGGATGAGACCCTCAATGCGGGAATCTTCCAGGCGCCAATGGCAAATGAACCGGCGTTGCAGGAGATGTTCGAGGAAGTCAAAGCGGGAATGTAGTACCGCTCCTGCTGTTGGTCTGACGTTCCGGATAATGCCGGGCGGAGAGACTCCGCCCGGCATTATGCTTTAAAGGGTTGCGCGCTCTGCGACCCTGATGGGATATCCAAAACGCATAAAAAATGTAACCGTCGGCTTCAATTTCTTATTTCCATGAACCCAAGCGCTTCACATCAATCATCTGTCGGCCTGGCGATTCGCAAACGGTTCTTATCCAGTGAGCCACTGCGGGGCTACTCGCTGCTCTCTCCTACGCTGCTCACGATGCTTTTTGGCCTGGCAATGCCTCTGCTGGTGTTGTTTGGGCTCAGTTTCTGGCTGCAGGATTATGTTGATTTCATCAAAACGTTTTCACTGCAGAACTATTCGGATTTTTTTTCAAAACCGATCTACGGCGTGATCCTCATGAAGTCGATACGCATATCGGCCATGGTCACGTTGGTTACCGTGTTGCTTGCCTATCCGATGGCGTATTTCATCGCCTTTCGGGTGAAACAAAACAAACTGGTCTGGCTAATCCTTATCACCGTCCCGTTCTGGACCAGCTACCTGCTTCGCGTCTTCGCTTGGAAACTCATGTTGGGCTACAACGGCGTCGTGAATTCGGGCCTCAAGTCACTCGGACTCATCAGCGAGCCGCTGGAATTCCTGCTCTACAACCCTACGGCCGTTGCCATCACGTTAGCCCATGCCTGGGCCGCTTTTGCGATCCTCCCGATCTATGTCTCTCTTGAAAAAATAGACCGGTCGCTTCTAGAAGCGGCGCGGGATCTTGGTGAGAACGCGTTCATGACCTTTATAAGGGTCACTCTTCCGCTCTCCTTGCCGGGCGTCATTGCGGCCAGTCTTTTGGTATTCATTCCAACCGTGGGCGACTACGTAACGCCTTCTCTAGTGGGCGGCCCCAGCGGCATCATGATTGGGAATATCATCCAGTCTATGTTTGGCAAGGCCTTCAACTGGCCGCTTGGCGCGGCGATCTCTGTGGTCTCGATGCTGACCGTAACGGTAATCGTTTGTCTCTTTTTGTGGGGTACACACCGACTCCGTAGGTCCATCGCATGAGCCAGCGACGCAAGAGGTGGTGGCGTGCGGACAGTTTTGTCCTATACGCGGTCCTTTATCTGACGTTTATCTATCTGCCCGTTTTATTCTTACCTCTTTTTTCGTTCAACAACTCGAAGTACATCGCCTTTCCGCTAAAGGGATTTACGCTCAAGTGGTATGGGCAGATGATAAACACGCCCGATATGCTCGAGGCGCTTATGAACAGCGTTAAGGTAGGTGTAGCGGTAGCGATACTGAGCACGATACTGGGCCTGCTGGCGGCTAAAGCCGTCACTCGCTACCGGCTACCCGGCCGAGGGCCCGTGATGGGATTCATTATGGTGCCGCTGGTCATTCCAGGAATCATTCTGGCTATCTCACTCTTGATTTTGATTACTCAAGTCGATCTTCCCCTATCGCTGTGGACCGTGGGGTTTTCCCATATGCTCTTATGCACCCCCTTCGCCATGCTCGTGCTGATTTCGCGGATGGAGGGGTTCGATAAAAGTCTTGAGGAGGCGGCGCTCGATCTGGGTGAAAGTGCCTGGATGACCTTCTGGCGAGTTACCTTCCCGATCGTTCTTCCCGGTATCGTCGCGAGCCTTCTATTAACCTTTACGATCTCGTTTGACGAATTCGTTTTAGCCTTCTTTCTGACCAGCACGGATCCGACGCTACCTATTTACATATGGAGCTCGCTTCGCTTTCCCACGAAAATTCCGGCCGTTCTCGCGCTGGGAGCCACCATTTTTGTACTGTCCTTCGTGGTGGTGTCATTCAGCGAGTGGTTCAGGCGACGGGGCGTCAAACTTGAAAGCAGTTCAGGAATCTGACCATGAGTGATGCAATTATTTCTTTCCAGGGCGTTGGCAAACACTTTGGCAAAGTGAAGGCGGTAGACAATGCCTCCTTCGACATCAAAAGAGGCGAGTTCTTCTCACTCTTGGGCCCCTCAGGCTGCGGAAAAACCACCCTGCTCCGCATGGTTGCCGGTTTTGAAGTGCCGGACGAGGGAGAGATCATGATCGATGGTGAGCCCATGTCCGCCACGCCGCCCAATAAGCGACCCGTCAATATGGTTTTTCAAAGTTACGCCATCTTTCCACACCTTGATGTTCGCGGAAATATCGCCTTTGGCATGCGTAGGTCGGGGCTGTCGCGGGCCGAACTGGATCAAAGGATCGACGAGGTGCTCGATCTGATTAAACTGCCCGGCTACGGCTCCAGAGGCGCCGCCGAACTTTCGGGCGGGCAGAGACAACGTGTCGCTCTCGCTCGGGCGCTGATCAAACAGCCCAAAGTGCTGCTTCTGGATGAGCCACTGGGCGCGCTCGATAAAAAACTCCGCGAGCAGATGCAAATCGAGCTTCGACAACTGCAACAGCAGATCGGGATTACGTTTTTATTTGTCACGCATGACCAGGAGGAAGCGCTCACACTATCCCTGTCATGTCCGAGGGTGAGGTGATGGAGATCGCTTCCCCGGGTGACCTTTATGAGTCGCCCAGTTCAAGGTTCGTTGCCGACTTTATCGGCAGCATGAACTTCTTCGAGGCCGAGATATCAAACGTCCATGGCGACAGGGTAGAGGTCCATGCTAGGGGCATTGGACGCACTATGATTCAGCGTCAGGAAGGGCTTTCCAGCCCCGGACAGAAGATCTGGGTCGCCATCCGTCCAGAAAAATTCCAGCCGGTCTTTACTGATCCAAAAGAGGCAGAAAATACCCTCGCCGGTACGCTGGGCCCATCCGCCTACCTGGGTGATCGAAGCCATTTTTACGTTCATGTTGCAGATCGTGACGAGCCGGTTTTGGTTGCCCTCCAGAATCTGAATCGCGCTATTGGTGACATGCGCCAACCTAACCAGCCGATCTGGCTGCGGTGGACCGATGACGCCGTTGTCGTACTGCCTCGCTCCTGATCATTCAACCCCGTCCCGGTCGCAATCCAGGCGACTCTGGATTGCTCTGAGTTTCTTCTACGTTCTCTCGAGCGCCGCCTCTGGCGAGATGGCCTTGCAGGCGGATCGAGAGCAAGGCGTATTGCGGGACGGCAATATTACCTACCAACTGGACGGCAGCTCACTCCCCCCGGCGGACGGAGTTTGCTTGAATCAGGGTCAGGCCTGGGGCTGTGGTGCGTCAGCGTGGGATGCGCTGGAAAGGCACTTGCAAGAGTTCTCCGTCGAGTGTCGACCCCTTGTTGCCATTCAGAGTAGCGAAAACGCAAATTTATCTGCGCAGTGCAGCGTCTCCGGATTCAGCCTGAATGCCCAACTGATCCGCGAAGGCTGGGCCCTCGCAGACAATCGCGTTGGCGCCATTTATCTTGAAGAGGAGGCCGCTGCGCAAAAAGCCCAGCTGGGCATTTGGCGGGGAGGGTTTGAACCTCCCGATACCTGGCGCGCCTCCTCAAAGGAAAATTGCAGCGTATGCGCGCTCAGGCATCAAAGCCTAATTGACAGTCGTGACAAGCGAAAAAAGGCATCGGGTGCATCAAGCAACGACTGATCGTAACGATCCAGCAAACCTGTTATCCGCGCCTGACGACCGTGCTCATCGAAGCCCTGAACCCTGAGAATTGGCCGTTCTTCAAGGCAGATATCCTGGCAATCGAATCATCGACCTATGAGCCTTCACGGCGGGATTCGCCGGACTTTCTTGAGAAGATCGTGACCCATCCAAAGAGCTTAAGCCTCATTGCCCGAATAAATAATGAGACCGCCGGCTTTTGTCTGGGCGCACCCCTTGATCTTTTTTTCCACGTTCGGGGCCCTCGGGAGGATACCGAACCCCTCCCCAATCAAGTGCTTTATTCTGCAGACACCTGTGTTTGCTCTAAGTTCCGGCGCCGGGGCGTGGGTCGCGCCCTCAAGCAGCAGCAGATACAGCTCGCCCAACAGGCAGGCTTTCAGGCGATCACGGGGCGAAACCGGGCAGGCCTCGCGCAGACCATGTGGCGCCTGAACCGCTCGCTCGGTGCTCGAGCCGTGCATATAATCGAAGCCGACTACAGAGACGATCTGGAGTCGGATCTTTGTATCTATTACCGTATTGATCTTCGCCACTAGTTCATGACCCGTCCCCTTCATATTGATATCGTTGAGGTGGGTCCTCGTGACGGACTCCAGAATGAAGCCCACCACCTCTCTCCGTCTGAACGTATTGCTCTTATCGAGAAACTGGCCGATGCGGGGCTAAATCAGATTGAGGCCGGGTCGTTTGTGTCCCCACAATGGGTGCCCCAGATGAACGGCAGTGATGTCATCCTCGAAACGCTGCGCGACCGCAATGACCTGCGTTTACCAGTACTGGTGCCTAACATGAAGGGGTACGAGCGGGCGCGCGGTGCGGGCGCGCGCGAGATTGCGGTCTTCGGCGCCGCAACCGAGACGTTTTCGCAGAAAAATATCAATTGCAGTATCGATGAAAGCCTCCAGCGCTTCGAAGCCGTCTGCATGCAAGCACGGAGCGACAACGTCCGAGTACGGGGCTACATCTCATGCGTTCTGGGTTGTCCTTACGAGGGAGAGGTCGACCCTGGGAGTGTGGCGCGAATTGCACAGGCCCTCATGGATATGGGTTGCTCAGACTTATCTCTTGGCGACACCATTGGGGTAGGCACGGCGGATAAAGCAAGACGCCTTGTGGAGGCATGCGCAAAACACGTCGGAATTGAAAAAATCGCCGTACATTTTCATGATACCTATGGACAGGCCCTCGCAAACATTCTGGCGTGTATCGAGTTCGGCGTAACCACCGTCGACACCGCGATTGGTGGGCTGGGGGGCTGCCCATACGCGAGAGGGTCTGCGGGAAACGTGGCTACCGAAGACGTGGTCTACATGCTCAACGGACTGGGGATCGACTGTGGAGTCGATCTCGATGCGCTACTGGACATCACGAGCGATCTTTGCGCCCGACTGAATCATCCTCCTGCATCACGGGTGGCCCGAGCGCTACTCGCGCGACGGTGCTGAAATCCGCCTAACCTGCGAGACGGCTCTGCGACGTCGCAATCAAATCCAGACCCCGCCGAAGATCAGCCTTCACATCATCAGGATGCTCTAGGCCCACACCAATCCGGATAAGGCTGTCGGTGATGCCGGCGGCCTGACGCTGCTTTTCAGAAATTCGCGCATGGGTGGTTGATGCCGGGTGGGTGATCGTCGATTTGGTATCCCCCAGATTGGCCGTGATCGAAAGTAGCCGGGTTTGATCAATCATCTGCCACGCATCGGCTTGAGAGCCATGGATTTCAAACGCCACAATCCCACCGAAGCCTCGCTGCTGCTGTAACGCCAGCAGGTGTCCTGGATGGGTAGATAACCCCGGATAAAACACCTTTCGAACCGCTGGATGCCCCTGCAACCAGTCGGCCAACTCAGCGGCATGCTCACAGTGTGCGTTCATTCGAAGGGCAAGCGTCTCTAGCCCTTTCTGAAACACCCAGGCATTGAAGGGGCTCATTGAAGGTCCTGTGGTTCTCAAGGTATTGAACAGCTCATCGTAGAGCGCCCGATCATTAACAACCAAAGCCCCGCCTACACAACGGCCCTGACCGTCTAAATATTTCGTGGCCGAGTGCACCACTACATCGGCTCCATATTCAAGAGGCTTCTGCAAAACCGGTGTGCAGTAGACATTGTCGACCACAAACAATGCGCCAGCCGCCTTCGCAATTTTTGACAGTGAAGCCAGATCAGCGATTTCACAGGTAGGGTTCGAAGGCGTCTCCACAAAAAGAAGGCGAGTCTTTGGGCCCACCGCCCGCTGCCAAGCGGGTAAAT
>JAYNKS010000020.1:12576-15335 GCA_038111345.1 Gammaproteobacteria bacterium
ACTGAGTGTTTTGGCGAATAACGACACGGTTGAGCCAAACACATTTTCTGAGACCGCGACCCGATCGCCCGCTTTCAAAACAGAGAGCGCCAAACAGAGAATCGCGGACATACCGGATGCCGTAGCAATTGCAAACCGACCCCCTTCCATCGTCGCGAGACGATCTTCGAATGCCCGCACCGTGGGATTGGTAAACCGTGAGTAAACATTACCCTCTGACGCTCCCGAAAATTTTGCCGCAGCATCCGCTGCGTTCTCGAAAACGAAGCTCGAGGTGGCAAAAATGGGGTCACTATGCTCTAACTCGGCCGTCCGGCGCTGGCCGGCTCGAATTGCTAGCGTCTCTATATTTAAAGGTTCGGTGAGATCGTGCATAACCTGCCTCCTTAATCCGGCTGAGCGCAGGGCACAAAAAAACCCGCTGCAGTCGGGGCTGAAGCGGGGTACCTAGAAGCCTCGCTTTAGCCGTATTTATTAAGCGCCCGCAAGCTGATATTCAAATCGGCGCTAAGCGGAATGTAGCGACTTAGCAGGGTTATGTCAAAAACAGTAAATGAGGGGCTTCCCGGCCGAGCACAGCCGGTGGCGGCACGGCAAGAGAGCCTCCACCGCGTTTATCGCGAAATCAGGTCCGGCAGAGCCGACAAATCCTTTATTTCAGCAGCCACCGAGGTGCCCAACCGCTCGGCTTTCTGGCCGAAACGGTTCACCCAGATGACTCTGAAGCCGAAGGCATCGGCGCCGGCGGCGTCCCAGGCGTTTGAGGATTGAAAGGCGATTTCTGTTGCCTCAACCCCTAATGCGTCAACGGCCTGCTGATACACCCGGGGATCGGGTTTGTACATTCGAATACCATCAACGGAAAGTACGGCATCAAAGTATCCCTCCAATCCCGCATGATGTATTGCGCTCGATAGCATCCTGGGCGACCCATTGGAAAGAATAGCGCAGCGGACACCTTTTGATTTCAATTCGTTAAGAAGTCCGGGCACCTCCGGATAACAGGAAAGACCGAGGTACGCCTGCATAAGATCCGCCCGAAGTTGTGAATCTGAAATACTGTGTGTATCCAGAGCAAAATCCAGCGCATCCCCAGTGACCTCCCAAAAGTCAACGTATCGCCCCATTAGGGTCCGTAGCCACGTATATTCCAGTTGCTTGGTTCGCCAAAGCTGTGACACCGTTGACGCATTAGCCATCCGGTGTGTGTGCTGCGCGACAGCCGAGTGCACGTCAAATAGCGTGCCGTACGCATCAAACACGCAAGCCTTGATTTCCTTCAGCGCACGCTCCTTCACCGAATACTCCCTATTATTTCTGCTCTGTACCAAGAGGCGGAATCGAATATGTCGCTGTCACGTGTGCGACCAGCGTATCACTCCCCTCGCTAAAAATCTCGACTTCGCCAACCGCTAGACGCTTCCCGGTCTTAATCATTCTTGCTTCAGCGATCAGGTCATGCGGTCCTGGTCGACTCAAAAAGTTGATATTTAAATTGGTGGTCACCGCGAGGGGTACTATCCCGATCTCGCTAAGCAGCGCCACATAAATGCCGTAGTCAGCAAGGCCCATCATCACCGGGCCGGCGATCGTATCTCCCGGTCGCAAAAACTTACTGAGATAGGGCGCCCGCACCGTCGCCCTTCCGCGCCCAAGCGATTCCAGCGTAAAGCCATGCTCGGCCGCGAACGGTAACTGTTCCTCGACCAGTTGCAGCACATCGTTAATCGAAATTTTAGACACCGCGGTTTACTTCGCTCAGGTTGAAGTGTAGGGTATCGGCACGCGCATAGAGGATTTTGACCATGACCGTGAGTACAGATGCCGCAGCGCCTGAACCGCTCCTGATTCAAAGGGATCACTCGCCGGGCGTCATCGAGTTAACGCTCAACAATCCAAAACAGTATAACGCCTTGTCCGAGGAGATGCTGTCGGCAATGCAAGATGCATTGCAAGCGGTTAACGAGCGCAATGACATTAAGGTGCTGCTGATCTCCGCAAACGGGAAAGCCTTTTGCGCTGGTCATGACCTCAAGCAAATGCAGTCACGACCGGAGCAGCTCTATTACGAGGACCTGTTTGCGCGTTGTAGCCGCATGATGGTGACGCTCGCTCAGTTGCCACAGATCAGTGTCGCGAAAGTGCAAGGCATGGCCACCGCCGCAGGTTGCCAGCTGGTTGCGAACGCTGACCTCGCCATCGCCGCGGACAGCGCACGTTTTGCTGTATCGGGTATTAACCTCGGCCTTTTCTGCTCTACACCAAGTGTTCCCTTAAGCCGCAATGTGTCGCGAAAACGCGCATTCGAGATGCTGACAACCGGTGAGTTTATCGACGCTAACACTGCGGTTGCCTATGGCCTGATTAATCGGGCGGTTCCCCCTGATGAGCTTGACACGGCAGTCCAACAGCTCGTTGACAATATTGCTCATAAACCGGCGGATGCGCTTCGTGCCGGCAAGGCATTGTTTTACCGACAACTTAACATGCCTCTAGCGGAAGCCTATGCGGCGGCAGGCCAGACGATGGCGGGAAACATGCTCTTTCCCGATACCGTAGAAGGGATCAACGCTTTTATTGAGAAAAGAAAGCCCGACTGGCAGTAGCAGGCGGACCTCGCTATTTTTTGCACCGCCTTACGTGGGAGGCCGGTCCAGCAACCGATACTGAAGTGCTTCCGCTAAATGGGTGGCGGAGATATCTGGCGCCTTTGCCAGGTCAGCGATAGTTCGGGCGACCCTGAGAACTCGGTAGAAGCC
>JAYNKS010000020.1:15345-16187 GCA_038111345.1 Gammaproteobacteria bacterium
CTCGTGATGGCTGTGTCGAAAAGGCGTCGCCCGTCATCATTTAACGCACAGTCCACCTCTAGACGCTCACCCACAAGGAAGGCGTTCAAAACCCCCGCCCGTTGCAATTGAGCGTCGCGTGCTTGCGCCACACGTCCAGCCACCGATACTGAGGCTTCAATCGATGAATCTGTGCCTCGAAGGACTCTCAGCTGCGGGGTCGACAGACGGGCCTGAAGATCAATTCGATCCAGCAGCGGGCCGGACACCCGTTGCCAGTACCGCCTGATCTGGTCGGGCGTGCATCGGCAGCGCCCTGAGCGGTCCCCCTCGTACCCACAGGGGCACGGATTCATCGCCGCCACCCATTGAAATTGACTCGGAAAGGTTACGCTTCGGCTCGCTCGAGCCACTCGAATCACTCCAGATTCCAGCGGCTCGCGCAACTGGTCAAGAATAAATCGCGGAAACTCGGCAAGCTCATCGAGAAATAAGACGCCATGGTGGGCCAAAGACACCTCACCCGGTCGAACCCTCGAACCGCCCCCCGTTAAGGCCACGGCTGAAGCACTGTGATGCGGCGCCCTAAACGGTCTTTGCCCCCATGAATGAGGCTCAAATCCTCCACTTGAGATTGAATGAACGGCCGCGATCTCTATCGACTCATTTTGAGTCAACTCTGGCAGTATGCCGGGTAAACGCTCTGCGAGCATGGTCTTGCCGCACCCGGGTGGACCCACCATGAGCATGGAATGCCCACCCGCGGCGGCAATCTCCAGCACGCGTCGGCCGATCGCTTGGCCCCGAACCTCTTTTAGGTCCAGATGCTGCTCGTCCTTTAAAGAAGTCTTATGACTCAGAGG
>JAYNKS010000021.1:0-2665 GCA_038111345.1 Gammaproteobacteria bacterium
GGATAAATCGCATGCACCCGCTTTCAGGGGTCGCTGGCGAAAGAGCAAGCCAGGCAGAGACCTGTTCCGTTCCATCAAAACCCCAGTAGGTTAGATCTTGATGAAAGCTGGCGAAGTTTTTTGTGTGCGGCTCTTTAATGATGTAGGTCACATTGTGCAGAAGAATATCGGGTCCGATAATTTTTTCTACCAGATCAACGAGCGCTGGATGGGTAGCCAACTCATAAGGGGACCGCAAAACGGTGTGTACCCGGCTCATATAGTGAAGTGAGTGACCCAGATCCCGCTCGGTGCTTTCAAGGTGGCCCCTGTGAAGTTTCACTTCGTCTTCGGAGAGCACATCAATGCCATCAGTGAAACCCTCCTCCCAATAACGATCAACGAGTAAATTCTGCGAGTCATGCGTCATGAGTGTTCCCCCCGAGGAGTCTTAGGGAGCAGTTTGTTTTTGCCAATGGGTTCGGTCAGTTGTGCGCGCGACATCTTTTTCTCACAAGCGACGTTTGCGACAGTCTCGGATTTTTCCGTCGCGTTGGACCTCAAATTACTGCCTTGCCCGGGTCTAGCCGGAGTCATTTTGAGATAGTATCCGGATGAGAAGGGCAACCATAACGGTGTAACGTAATGAAGGCGCTTAGCAACGATTTCTACATCTCGAGAGAGAAATTTCTCGAGGAGCGCGAACGCGTGTTTGCTCCCATGTGGACGTGCATCGGGTTTGCCAGTGATGCGCCAAACGCAGGAGATGTAAAGCCTATCAATTTCATGGAACTCCCCCTGCTTCTGGTTCGAGGTGAAGATTTAACGCTGCGCGTCTTTCACAATGTCTGCCGCCATCGGGGACATATTTTGGTCAGCGAGGCGGGGACGGTAAAACAGAGTATCCGTTGCCCTTATCACTCGTGGACATACGATTTGGAGGGTTGCCTCAAGCGCACGCCCCACATCGGCGGTTACGGTGTCCACGACGCCCGCGAGTTTGATCGCTCACAGTATGGACTGAACGAGATTGCGACCGCGATCTGGAATGACCTGGTCTTCATTAACTTATCCGGCGCAGCGGCGTCTTTCGCGTCTTTCATAGAGCCTCTTGAAAAACGCTGGTCAAAACTTTGGGGTGCAAAAGGCCCATCGTTGCTACGCCTTCCCAAGACATTCAGTCGCATCCACCTGGATCTTAATGCGAACTGGAAACTCGCGGTGGAGAACTACCTTGAGGCGTATCATTTGCCTACCGTCCATCCGGAATTGAATCGGGTATCGCCTCTGGCCGACCATGAAATTCACCTGGACGAGCGGTTTGCCGGGCAGCTTTCGCATTGCTACAACTTGGGCGTGGGTAAGGGAGAGCATCTACCCGTCTTTCCCGAATGGCCCCCGGCGATATACAGCGAGGCGGAGTATCCGGTTTTATTTCCTAATACGCTGCTCGGCATACAAGCCGATCATCTTTTCGTGATGGTTGTGATTCCCGAAGCCTGCAACCGGACACGCGAGGAAACTCGACTTTACTGCGTGGGCGATGAATCTCTGGAGCCACGCTTTGAAAGCTTGCGCAAGGGACAGCATACATTCTGGACGGAGGTGTTTGCCGAGGATATTGGAGTCGTGACGGGAATGCAGGCGGGCCGGCAATCCACCGGCTTTGATGGCGGCGTATTAACGCCAATTATGGAAACCGCGACGGCCCGGTTTCATCGGTGGGTGGGTGAAAAAGTGGGCGTGTCATTAGAGTGATATCTACGCCCTCGATGTTAATGACGTTTTTCGAGAGCCGTTCGCAATCGGGCTGAACTCATGAATTTAGGATCCCGCCTTGGCCTTGCCAATCTCAAGCAGTTGAGTAAGGCGTGGACGGAAATAGAGCAGGGCGCTCTCAGTCGTCTCACCGGTCGGGTCAGGCCGAGTCTTCCCAAAGAAGATCTCGAGATCATTCGACGACAGATCAACGAGTGTCTGTCGGAGAGTGGCGGCGCCGTGGTCGCGAGGGCCCGAGCGGCTCGGGTAGGACGACAGTATCTGGATCTCAACCCTGAAGGGCGCGATCAGTTCCTGCGTCTTTTGGCCGATGAGTACGGTGTGGATCGCCAGCGCCTGCTCATGTCTGTCGAGCACTGGCTTGCGACTGGTCAATCCGCAGAAGCCCCCTCAGTTAATGATCGCTTCCAAGCCGAATCGCAACTTCGCTCTGCTCTTCGGTCGCCTCGCATGCGCCTGCTGACCCAATTCAATGTCTTGCCTCAGGGGCTTAAGTTCCTGTGCGAGATGCGGGCGCAACTGCTACGCATTGCCCGAGGTAATGAATCCTTACTGGCGTTCGATGAAGAATTCAAGGAATTGCTGGCTTCATGGTTTGACATTGGTTTCTTGAAACTCGAGCGAATTACCTGGGATGCGCCCGCTTCATTGCTGGAAGCGCTCGCTGAACATGAAGCGGTTCATTCCATTCGGTCCTGGCAGGATATAAAGCACCGGTTAGGAGCTGTGGATCGGCGCTGCTTCGCATTTACCCATGAGCAGCTTCCAGATCAGCCCCTGATTTTCGTTTGGGTAGCGCTGACCGATGGCGTAGCCGGAAGGATCGACGACCTATTGCGTGTTGATCAGAAAGGCGTCGATGTCGATAAGGCCGACGCTGCTATTTTTTACTCTATCTCAGCAACGC
>JAYNKS010000021.1:2675-4179 GCA_038111345.1 Gammaproteobacteria bacterium
CCGGGCCTTGATGGTGTTGGCTTCGGTAGTTTTCTGATCAAGCGAGTGGTGGATGTGCTCATTTCGGAGCATAAACAGTTGAGGACATTCGCGACGCTGTCCCCGATCCCTGGCTTTCGGAACTGGCTGCTTCAGGAGATTGGGTCTGGACGGACTCATCCATCAGACGCAAAGGTCTTAGACGATGCCTTCACCAAGATTCTCGACTGGGGATCGCCCGAGAAACTTTTCACGGACCGCAGTTGGCCAAAAGACCATGGAAACCTTCGCCAGTTACGCGAGCCACTGCTGACCGCTTGCGCGCATTACCTGATCCATGCAAAGCGGGGCAAAGGTACCAAAGACCGGGTCGCCAACTTTCATCTCTCTAATGGCGCCAGCATAGAGCGAATTAATTTTGCGGCCGATTTCAGCCGCAACGGTCAGGCTCAGTCTGCCGGTTTGATGGTGAATTACCGATACCGTCAAAAAGATATTGAAAAAAATCATGAGGCCTACCAGCGGGACGGAGAGATCGCCCAATCCCGGTCGGTCCGTTCACTGGTTTGATCGCGGCCGGGCCCAGCCCCTAATGAACGAGAAATCACCAGCAAGAGTAGCGCTCGTTACGGGCGGGTTTTCTGGCATAGGTTTCGCAGCGGCGACACAACTGGCTCGCGACGGTGTGTCGGTCGCCCTCGGCGGGAGAACCGTCACGACCGATCGACTGAACGAGCTATCCCAATCTGGCTCGGCGGTGTGGGGTCAAAAGCTCGACGTACGAGATCCAGAAAGCGTCAGAAAATTCGTCATCTCAGTAGAGGAGCGGCTGGGTCCGGTGGACATTCTGGTCAATTCAGCGGGTATCGGCACGCAGCAGCAGGTGCGGGATCACGATGAACAAAACTGGCGTGACGTAATCGATACCAATCTGACCGGTTGCTTTTATATGATGCGGACCTGCCTGCCCGGCATGATGGAACGAAAATGGGGTCGTATTGTGAGTGTCGGTTCAACGGCTGCTCGCACGGCGATGCCAGGATATGCGGCCTACTGCGCCTCGAAATCCGGCTTGCTGGGCCTGACGCGCGCGGTCGCCCTTGAAGGTGCTGCGCATGGTGTCAGCGCGACGATGGTGAGTCCCACCTGGGTCGATACGGAGATGATGAATAAAAGCTTCGCCGCGAAAGCCCGAACCAAGCAGTCTTCTGTCGCACAGGAAATGCATGCCTACATCAGCGAGTCGCCGCAAAAGCGCCTTGTCCAACCCGCTGAAATAGGGGCGCTCATCGCCTTTTTGTGTCGGGAGGAATCGCTTGGCATCACCATGGAGGATATTCAGGTGAACGCCGCTGCCTGGTGGTGAATGGACCGCACGCTGGTCGGCTCTGATGACATCCTCTAGCGCCGCTCGACCTTCGTAAAAAAAGATTGACACCGCGATGGATAATATTAGAATGCGAATCATTCGCATTTAATAAACTGGCAGTCGATCAAAAAAGGCTTTAATTCATAACGTTAAAGC
>JAYNKS010000021.1:4189-15726 GCA_038111345.1 Gammaproteobacteria bacterium
CGTTAAAGCTGCTTTCGCCGACAATTATTTAAAAAAAATCGGATGCCCTTTTGCCCAGAGCCGAGCTTTTGTGGGCGAAAGGGTTGGTCCTTTCCCTAAAAAAGCGCGAGCTTAGGAGTTTTTATGCGTAGTGGGTGTCGACGGTGTCGCCTTGTCGCCTTGTTACTGGTTGTGTGGTTAATGGGCTTAACAGGCTCGCGGGCGGTGGGCGCCCAGGAGGAGGTGAATGTTTACAGTTATCGAAACCCACAGTTACTCGAACCACTTTTTGCCGCCTTTACTGCGCAGAGCGGTATAAAAATAAATTCTGTATTTATCAGCAAGGGCATGCTTGAGCGACTGCAAAGCGAAGCCGAGAACTCGCCAGCGGATCTTATTTTTACCGCCGATATCGGCCGACTGACGGATATGAAAGCTGCTGGTTTGACCCAGCCTGTTGATTCTGAAGCCATCAGCAACAATATTCCGGCACAATTTCGCGATCCACAGGGTCATTGGTTCGGGTTGACCTCGCGCGCCCGAATAATCGTGACTGCAAAGGATCGGGTGCCCGTCGGCGCGGTTACCCGATACGAAGACCTGGCGGATCCCAAGTGGCGGGGCGCGATCTGTACCCGTTCTGGAAAGCATCCTTACATGACGGCCTTGATTGCCAGCATGATTGCGCATCAGGGTCATGAAGAATCCCGAAAATGGCTCATGGGGTTAAAGCGCAACCTGGCTCGCAAGCCTCAGGGCAACGATCGCGCGCAAGTCAAGGCGATCAGTCAGGGGGAGTGCGATATCGCGATCATTAATCACTACTACATGGCGCTTATGCTGTCGGATCCCGAGCAGTTGGCCTGGGCAAACTCAGTCAACGTGATTTTTCCTAACCAATCTGACCGGGGCACCCATATGAACGTCAGCGGGATGGCGTTGACGAGGCATGCGCCACATCGGGATGCTGCGGTGCGACTGATGGCGTTTTTGGCCAGTGACGAGGGACAAAAGCGGTATGTCGATGACAACGGCGAGTACCCCGTGACCCCGGGCATCCCCTGGAATGATTTGCAAGGGTCATGGGGATCGTTTAAGCAGGACACCATCAGTCTGACGGCGGTCGCGGACCAGCGCGCCGCAGCGATCAGACTGGCAGACGAGGTCCGATACGACCATTAGGCTTGCTTTCACCGTTGCGGCTTGCCCGTGCTTCGTTGAGAAACCAGAAACATGATCATGGCTACCCTCGTTTCGCCAACGGTCGGCGCCGCGGTAAAACTGCGTCGACTCAATCGCCTGAACCGCTGGACTGTCGGGGCGGTTTTCGCCGCGCTCCTCGTCTTTATCCCAATAGGGTCTGTTCTCTTCCTGTCGCTTGGGGATTCTGGTGACGTATGGCCACATTTGATCGGTACGGCCTTACCCGAATACGTAGGTACGACACTCTTGTTGTTGTTGGGGGTTGGCGTCAGCGTATTCTTGACCGGTGTGACGACCGCTTGGCTGGTCACGATGTGTCGATTTCCCGGCCGCCGGATCTTTGAATGGCTTTTGCTTTTTCCCCTGGCGATCCCCGCCTATGTCATGGCCTACGCCTACACCGATCTTTTGGAGTATGCCGGTCCAGTGCAAAGTTCGCTTCGTGCGCTCTTTGGCTGGCAGAGCGCTCGTGATTACTTTTTCCCACCCGTGCGCAGCCTCGGCGGTGCCATTATGTTTATGGGGTTGGTTCTTTATCCTTATGTGTATCTTCTTGCCCGATCGGCTTTTCTTGAGCAGTCGGTAAGCGTGTTGGAAGTGAGTCGGGTATTGGGCAAGGGGCCTTGGCAAACCTTTAAAACGGTTTCTTTTCCTGCGGCACGCCCGGCGATTGTGGTTGGGGTATCCCTCGCATTGATGGAGACGTTAAATGACTACGGTACGGTTGATTTTTTCGCGGTCTATACCCTGACGGCCGGCCTTATTGATGTCTGGCTGGGGATGGGCAGTCTCGCGGGTGGTGCTCAGATCGCCTCTAGCATGCTCGTTTTCGTCATTCTGCTGATCTTCCTCGAACGTATGAGCAGACGCCACCAGAAGGTCTATCAGCAGGCAAGCAGCCGATTTAAAACGCTCCCCACTTACTCGCTCAAGGGTTGGCCGTCTGCGCTCGCGTTCGGGCTGTGCGCACTTCCGGTGATCGCAGGGTTCGTGGTCCCGGTTCTTGTGCTTGGCCAGTTATCGATCGTTTATTTTGATCGTTCGTGGACCCCTGAATTTAAATCGTATGCTCTCAATAGCTTGACCCTTTCTGCCGGAGCGGCTTTGGTTACCTTGCTCGTCGCTCTTTTTATCGCTTATGCCCGGCGATTGAGAGGGGGACGGGTGCTCCGGGTGGCGACGCGAGCGGCGTCTTTAGGGTATGCCGTACCGGGCGCGGTTCTTGCGGTGGGTATTTTGATTCCTTTTGCGATCTTCGATAATGCGTTGGATGCGTTGATGCGCGACTGGTTTGGGGTGTCCAGCGGTTTGCTACTCAGCGGTACCGTCGCGGCAGTCACGTTTGCTTACGTGGTGCGGTTTCTTGCGGTCGCCGTCGGACAGGTCGAGTCGAGTCTCGAGAAAATATCGCCATCCGTGGACATGGCCGCCAGGACGCTTGGGTTTCGCGCGGGCCAAACATTGATCCGGTACCACCTGCCGCTGATTCGCGCAGGTCTGCTGACTGCTGTTATGGTGGTCTTCGTGGACTGCATGAAAGAGTTGCCCGCAACACTCTTACTAAGACCATTCAATTTCGAAACGCTGGCGACCTACGTTTATCGATTTGCCTCCGATGAAATGCTCGGCGAGGCGGCACTGGGATCTCTGACCATTGTCGCGGTGGGACTTTTGCCGGTGGCCTTCCTCAGTCGAATGATTTCACGCTCGCGTCAGTTATACCCCAGCCCGTCGACAGGAGACGCCTGATGGATCATCCCGATCAATTGCGATCCGGCGCGGTACGCTCGGATTCCCAGCCCTTGCTTGAAGTGCGTGGCATCAGCTGCAACTATGAACTGGAACGGGCGGTCTTTGATTTGAGCCTCACGGTTCACCGGGGCGAGCAAGTTTGCCTGTTGGGTCCGAGCGGGTGCGGAAAGACGACGGTGCTTCGCGCGATTGCCGGGTTTCACCCTATCTTGACGGGCGGGATTTTCATTAACGATCAACAGGTGTCGGCCGTGGGCGCCATGGTCCCTCCCGAGAGTCGCCGGGTAGGCATGGTTTTTCAGGATCATGCGCTTTTCCCGCACTTGACCGTTCGCCAAAACGTGGCGGCTGGATTGTCACGGTTACCGGAGGGGTCGCGAGGCGAGTCTGTCGGGGAGATGCTCGAGCGAATGGGCCTGTCCCATCATGCCGATCGATTTCCGCATGAACTGTCCGGAGGTCAGCAGCAGCGGGTGGCGTTGGCTCGGGCATTGGCCCCCCGCCCTTTACTCCTGCTCATGGATGAGCCGTTTTCAAGCCTTGATCAGGAGTTGCGCGAGCATATGGGTCAGGAAGTTTCGGATATGCTTAAGGAGAGCGGCACCACCTGTGTGATGGTCACGCATGATCAGCATGATGCCTTCGCGCTCGGCGACAAGGTTGGGGTGATGTCTGAGGGCAGCATCGTCCAATGGGACACGCCGTACAACCTCTATCATCAGCCCAGTAACCATTTCGTGGCGGACTTCATCGGCAACGGGGTTTTCTTGTGTGGAGAGGTGGTTAGCCCGCAGGAAGTGAGCACGCCGCTGGGGATCTTGCCAAGCGACGAGCCGTTGATCTGGTCAAGCCAGACGCCGCTTGAAATTCTTCTACGGCCGGACGATGTCGTCTACGATCCCGCGGGGCCTATCCAGGCGCGAGTGACTAGTCGGGCTTTCCAAGGGGCGCAGCTCCTGTATACGCTACGAACGCTAGAAGGCATCAAACTTTTGGCACTTTTCCCCAGTCATGCCAACTTTGAGATTGGTGACGACGTGCGGGTGCGTCTGGACGTCGATCATCTTGTCGTGTTCGAACACGATACCCCGCTGGACTAGAGGGGCGTTCTTCTAGACGGTGTCGTCAATCAGCCTCGTAGGGCGTTAGATAATCGTTCAGCACAGAGGCGTAACCTTCGCTTTCTTTAACCTCCATCCGGGCCACCGCACGGTGGTGCACCTCGTCCGGCCCGTCCGCGAATCGTAGCGCCCGTCCCCAGGTCCAGTGGTCAGCGAGAGGGGTGTCCGGGCTCACGCCCATCGCTCCAAAGGCCTGGATGGCCCGGTCTATGACGGTGGTATGCAGCAGTGGAACGAGGGCCTTGATCATCGAGATTTCTTTTCGGGCAGCCTTGGCACCTTTTTCATCGATCAGCCAGGCCGTCTTGAGTACCAGCAGTCGGGCCTGTTCGATTTCTATCCGCGAGCGGGAGATCCATTCGGCAACGGCGCCATGTTCATGCAAGAAGCGTCCGAAGGTTTGCCGCTCCTGACTACGTCGGGTCATCATCTCGAGAGCGAGCTCGGCTGCCCCGATCGACCGCATGCAGTGATGTATGCGTCCTGGGCCGAGTCGAGCCTGCGCGAGCGCAAAGCCAGACCCCTCTTCGCCCAGCAGGTTTTGGCAAGGTACGCGCACGCGGTCAAAAATGATTTCGCAGTGTCCCTCTGGATGATGATGATTCATCACCGTGAGATTTCTGAGCACCGTGACACCCGGAGCATCTATCGGCACCAGTACCATGCTTTGCTGGCGGTAGGGCTCTGCTTCTGGATCCGTTTTACCCATCACGATAAGCAGTCGGCAGCCGGGATGAGCCGCGTTGGTGATCCACCATTTGCGGCCAGAGATTACATATTGGTCGCCGTCTTTTTCGATGCGTGTCTGAATGTTGGATGCGTCCGAGGACGCCGTATGAGGCTCAGTCATCGCGAAGGCGGATCGGATCTCGCCGTTCAATAACGGGGCCAGCCATTGGTCGTACTGCTCTGGCGAGGCAAACATATGGAGGAGCTCCATATTGCCTGTATCCGGTGCGTTGCAATTAAAGACCTCGGAGGCCCAACTGATCCGACCCATGATCTCCGCCAGGGGCGCGTACTCAAGATTGGTCAAGCGGGTCCCAGGCTCTTCGGAGCGTAGCCCCGGTAAGAAGAGATTCCACAGGCCCTGTTGGCGCGCGAGGCCTTTGAGATCCTCCATGAAGGAGGGTGGAAATGTCCCGTCTGCAACCTCTTCGTTCCATTTGGGGATACGCGGAATAATGTGCGCTCCCATGAAATCCTGAACCTGGGTGCGCAGCCCTTCTACTTTTACGGAGTATGAAAAATCCATAAGGTGATGTCGTTGCTATCGATGGGGCGATGCTAGCAGGTCTTCGAGCAGCGATCCAAGAAGAGCCGCTCTAGAATCGAGGAGTAACTGCTAGGGTTGTGAGGGTTTTAGTAGAACTTTACCCCGAACGCTCCGGGCTTCTATAAGCTGTAATGCCTGGGTCGCCTCGTCAAGGGGGAGAATCTGATGGATACGGGGCGATAGCCGACCGTTGGCGACCATCTCAAAAAGCGCGCGGTGATTCGCTTGAGCCAGATCCGGTTCTCGTGCACAGAAGTTCCCCCAGAAGACCCCGACCAGGCTGTAGCCTTTCACGAGGGGCAGATTGAGCGGCACCTTCGGGATATCGCCCGCGGCGAAGCCGATCACGAGCCATCGACCGTTCCAGGCGACAGACCGACTCAAGGTGTCGGCTAGAGCGCCGCCGACCGGATCAAAAACGACGTCGGCCCCAGCCTTTGCGGTTAAGTGTCGAACCGCGTCTCGTAAATCCTCTTCTGCAGTATTGATCGTCGCATCGGCACCATGCTCTTTGGCGGTCTTTGCCTTCTCGGCGTTCGAGCAAACGGCTATAACGCTTGCGCCGAGGGCATGTCCCAGTTGAACAGCGGCAAGGCCGGTACCGCCCGCCGCACCGGTTACGAGTAACGTCTCTCCTGCTTTTAACGAGGCCCGCTGTACCAGAGCGTGATAGGCAGTGCCGTGGGCACATAGGAGTGCACCGGCCGAATCCACATCGAGAGATTCGGGCAGGCGGTAGGCGTGACTGGCGGGCACGACCACAGATTCGGCGTAGGAGCCAAATTCGGGGCTCATCGCTGCTACGCGCTGGCCAACCAGGAGATGCTCAACGCCATCGCCAAGAGCCTCTACGGTTCCTGCGCATTCGATTCCGGGGGTGAAGGGTGTCTCGGGCTTTGCCTGATAAAGACCCCGAACCAGAAGCGCATCGGGAAAATTGACGCCGATCGATTCCACACGAATCTGGATTTGGCCCGGACCCGGGGTAGGCTCGGGAACCGATTCGATCCTGAGATTCTCCAGATCTCCATACTGATGACAGACGATAGCTTTCATGATGCTTCAGATTGAGTTACGGCCATACCCAGTTTAGCCAGTTGCGGCGTCAACGCGCCGACTTGTCGGGCGCGCTCGCTCGACGCGTTGCCATCAATGGCCCGTTTCATCACGCCCTGACAGATAGCAGCGAGCCGAAAGAAGCTAAACGCCAGGTAGAAGGGCCAATTATCCATACGGTCAATTCCGCGTAGCGCGCAGTACGCTGAAACGATCTCAGATTCGCTCGGAATCTGGAGCGGTAAACGGTCAATGCCTCCCAGACCTCGAATCTGGCCTTGATTTGGCATCCGCAGACACATGCAGAAGTAAGCGAGATCAGCAAAAGGGTGCCCCAGAGTGGACAGTTCCCAGTCGATCACGGCCTGAATCTTCGGATGATCAGCAGACATGATGAGATTATCCAGCCGGTAGTCGCCATGAATCAGCGCGTTCTGACCGTCATCCGAGGGCATATGAGCGCTCAGCCACGCAATTAAAGATTCCATCTGCGAAATGGTGTTCGTTTCACTGGCCCGGTACTGATCTGTCCAGCGGCTGAACTGGCGCTCAAAGTAATTGCCGGGTCGTCCGAAGTCGCCAAGGCCTATCGATTGGGGCGCCAGTGAGTGAAGCGCTGCGAGCACACGGATCTGGTCGGTGTATATCGCACTTCGATCTGCGGGTATGAGTTCGGGCAGGGAAGGGTTCCAAAATATCCGACCGTCTTCATGACTCATGATAAAAAAAACAGCCCCCATAACGCTGACGTCTTCACAAAGGCACAGCGCCCTCGGTACCGGAACATTGGTTTCATCGAGCGCGCGCATCACGCGATACTCGCGCTCAACGGCATGAGCCGATTTGAGTAGTTTTCCTCGTGGTTTGCTGCGAAGGACGTATCGGCCATGTTGGCCCGTCAGAAGAAAGGTGGGATTCGACTGACCGCCGGCGAATTTTTCCACCTTGCTTAGTCTGCCAATTTCAGGCACGTCGGCGGCGAGATAGTGCTCCAACGCCGGGATATCAAAATCGATGTCGTTCATGCCAATGGATTGCGTGCCTTTACGTCGAGATCCCTATAGTCTGATCATGCTCCTCTTTCTTTTGTTGCGTCCATAAGTGGGCATAAAGCCCCCCGTTCGCAAGCAGGGTTGAGTGGGAGCCCTGTTCCACTATCTGACCTGCTTCAAGCACCAGGATTTGATCGGCGTTCACGACGGTAGAGAGGCGATGCGCCACCACCAGCGTGGTTTTGCCGCTTGAAAGATGAGCCAGATGCGACTGTATCTCTTTCTCTGTGGCAGTATCGAGCGATGATGTGGCCTCATCAAAAAAGAAAATGCGAGGTTCGCGAAGCAATGCACGAGCAATCGCTACGCGTTGCTTCTCTCCTCCGGACAGTTTGAGTCCTCGTTCGCCAACGAGGGTTTGGTAGCCCTTTGGAAGCGCTTCGATAAAGTCATGCAGTTGCGCAGAATCCGCGGCCGCGTACACTTTTTCAGGGCTTGCACCGGGATCGCCGTAGGCGATGTTGTAGAAGAGCGTATCGTTAAAGAGGACCGTGTCCTGGGGCACCACGCCGATCGCTGCTCGAAGCGAATGCTGGGATACCTCGCGAATATCTGTTCCATTAATCGTAATCTGCCCGGATTGTGGATCATAAAACCGAAGCAGCAGGCGACAGACGGTCGACTTGCCGGACCCTGTAGGACCTACAATGGCTGTGGTCGTGCCGGGCGCGACGGAAAAACTGATCCCCCGCAAAATCGTGCGATCTGACTCGTAGCCGAATATGACGTTACGAAATTCAATCCCCCCATTATGCCCGGATAACGTTAGCGCGCCCTCGGCATCGGCGATCTCCGGCTTCTCGTCAATTAACGAAAAAAGATTCTCCATGTCGACCAACGCCTGGCGAATCTCGCGATACACGGTTCCCAGCATGTTGAGGGGAATCGCGAGTTGCATCAGGTAGGTATTCACCACGACAAAATCGCCCACCGTCATAGCGCCGTCGCGAATATCGAATGCCGCGAGAACAAGCATGGCGGTGACGCCTAAGGTTATGACGGCCGCCTGCCCCACGTTTAAGAGCGAGAGACTTTCGCGGGTACGGATTGCTGCTTTTTCGTATTGGCCAAGGGCTTCGTCGAGGCGGGCGACCTCGTGCCGCTCGTTATTGAAGTAGCGAACGGTTTCAAAATTAAGAAGCGAGTCGACCGTTCGGGTGCCGATGTCATTTTCGGCCTCGTTCATCTGTCGGCGGATGCGCGTGCGCCATGTCGTAATGACGAAGGTGAGCCAGACATATGCACCAATCGTGACCAAAGTAACCAGCGTGTAGGCGAAGCCAAAAAGAATCCACAGGATGGCGCCCACCAACAAGACCTCAATCAGAGTCGGGGCGATATTAAATGCAACAAACGAGAGCAAGAACTGAACGCTGTTCGTACCTCGATCAATAAACCGGTTGAGCGCCCCCGTTTTTCGAGAGAGGTGAAAACGAATCGATAACGAGTGCAGATGATCAAAGACCTGTCTCGCCAGCGTACGCACCGCATGCTGGGCCACCCGCGCAAACAGCGCGTCGCGTAGCTGGTTGAAGGCCAGTGTAGAAAGACGAAAAAGTCCGTAGGCCAGGATAACCGCGAGCGGGATACCGAGCCAGAGATTATCTGCCGTCTTGAGAGAGCCAAGTTGGTCGACGGCATCACCCAGCAGAAGGGGAACCACCACGTTCGTGGCCTTGGCCAGTATGAGACAGATCAGTGCTACCACTACCCGAGTCCGAAGATCGGAGCGACCCTCTGGCCAGAGGTAAGGCAGCAAGGTCGCCAGGGTTCGGGTGGAGTTGGATGAAGAAGATAGAGACATAAAAAAAGAGGGGGCGCAATCTCAGGCGCCGCTGCGCAGGGATCTAAACGTCCGATTTAGCCGTGCCAGACCAACGCGGGCTCATCCATGAGGGCGGCCTGCTCCCGCAGATCGAGAATATGCTGTTCCCAGGCGCGGGTGGTATTAAACCACGGGAACGCCCGCGGAAAGGCAGGGTCCGTCCATCGACGGGCGATCCACGCGAAGTAGTGGATCAGTCGCAAAGTCCGCAGCGCTTCAATGAGGTGCAGTTCTGCTGGGTTGAAATCTGAAAATTCCACGTAACCCTCCAGGAGCCAACGCAAGGAGGTCTCCTGCTCATCGTGGGACCCGGCGAGAAACATCCAAAGATCCTGAACGGCAGGTGCCATACGGGAGTCATCCATATCAACGATGTGAACACCCTGATCGGTCCACAGGATATTTCCCCGATGACAGTCACCATGGGTTCGTATGAGGGTTAGGTTCGGGCAACGTTCGTAGCACCAGTGCACGCGCTGCATTAGATCCGAACCAAGACTCTCGTAGACCTGGCGCAGTTCGCTCGGAATAAAGTCGTTTTCAAGCAGAAACGCCAAACAATCAGAGCCAAAGGTCTGATCGTTCAGGGCGGGTCGGTGCTGATAAGGCCGCTCGCGCCCGACAGCATGAAGCCGGCCTACGAATCGACCCAACTGACGAAGTTGATCCTGTGATTCGAAATCGGGAGGCCTCCCCCCGCGCCGTTGGAAAAGCGCGTAGCGATAGCCGCATGACTCGAAGAGGGTGTCTCCGTCGGGACCTTTTAGCGGCGGGACCAGGGGAATTTCCTGTTCGGCGAGGGATAGGCTAAAAGCATGCTCCTCGCGGATGGCGGCCTCACTCCAACGATTCGGCCGATAAAACTTCACGATGATGGGCGACCCCTCCACGAGACCCGCCTCGTATACCCGGTTCTCAAAACTGTTCATCTCGAGCAGACGACCATCGACGGGAAAACCCTGGCTCTCCACTGCGTCAAGGATTTGATCGGGGCCGAGGGATGAGTAATCTGCCGGGTTCTTCATAGCCGAGCCGTTTTGATCCGCAGGGCCACGACGACCAGCAAGTTACCGACAAAAGCATAGACGCCAAACATGGTGCAGACCCAAGCAATACTGAATCCAAAGTCCATAAGCGATCCCATAATGACTGGACCCAGAGCCGATGACAGCACCATAAGAGCGGTATACAGACTTTTAATCGCGCCCAGATTTCGAACGCCGTAAAGCTCAGCCCATAGAGCCGAAATAGAAGTCAGTGCCAGGGCTGAGTGCACCCCCAGGATCACCATGTACACCAGCACGGTAAACGGGTGAGTGGCGAGCGCCAGCAGGAGACAGCTTAGGATCAGTGGCACCAGTATGCCTTGCGTAACGCGAACAGCTGTAAATCGGTCAATGAGCGGACCGGCGACCAGCATGGTCAGCCAGCCTGCTCCCGCGTAAAGGATGTATGTGCCCGTGATCCATTCGCCCGACCATCCTTTGGCCGCCGCAATATTGAGGTGGTGGAAAAAGAATGCCGTAACGATAAGGGAGGACGACAAAATACCCGGGCAAAGCAGATAGAACCGGGCATCGCGCAGTACCTCGGCGCGCGTCCACGAGGGTTTGGTGGGCGCGCCCGTGTCCAGCACGCGGGCCTGCCCATCAATGTGTCGGCGATGAAAGGTATCGTGATCCCGCAACAGCCACAATCCCGCTGGGATTAGGGTGAGCGCGATAAAGACGCCAGCGCTTGCGTAGGTCCAGCGCCAGCCCATTTCGGCGATTAATAAAACCGCGAGAAAAGGCAAAGCGGCCTCGCCAACCGTGTAGCCCATCGCCGCGATAGCGATGGCCCGTCCTCGATCCCGATCAAAGTAGCGCGCCATAGAGGTGACCGACACATGGGAAGCCAGACCTTGGCCGGCGTGGCGCAACAAAAATATGGCAAGCACCAGCCCGACAGGTCCGGGCACCGACGCCGTGTAGACGCAGGCGACGACCAACAGCATGCTTACGGCTATCGCAAAAGGCTGAAGACGAAAACGATCAAGCAAAGCGCCGCTTATCGGTAGAACAACGGCACTCGCCAGAGTCCCCAGAAGGTAAATCGTTCCCCAAAGCGTATGGCTCAAGCCAAATTCGGCCTGAACGGCGGGTCCGAATACCCCAACAAAGTAGGTCTGCCCAAAGCTCGAATAAAGGGCCATCAGAAAACTGAAGGTCACGAGCCGACCATTGGTTACAAAGACCTGCTGGTATACCGAGACCGTTTTTCTTATGGCGTTC